>JAEYUU010000429.1 GCA_023429545.1 Verrucomicrobiota bacterium | reverse complement strand
CAGCTACAGCGAGCACCATTTTCCCTGTCCAAAAACGCCGGTGCTGGACTTCTCTCCGCATTCCCCTCAGACTTCGATTCCCGGAACTGTCCCCTTCCTTCTTTTCATGAAACGCCTCCTCCTGACTTCCCTCCTGGCCGCCGCCTTGCTTTCCCCCGCACGAGCGGAAGAGCATGATCTGGTGATTTATGGCGGCACCTGCGCAGCCGTAATTGCCGCGGTGCAGGCAAAAAAAATGGGCAAGACCGCCATCATCGTCTCGCCCGACAAGCACCTCGGCGGTCTGTCCAGCGGTGGCCTTGGCTTCACGGACACGGGCAACAAGGCGGTGATCGGCGGTCTCTCCCGTGACTTCTACCACCGCGTGTGGCTGCACTACGACAAGGCCGAGTCGTGGAAGCAGCAGAAGAAGGAGGAGTACGGCAACAAGGGCCAGGGCACCCCTGCCATGGACGGCGCCGAGCGAACCATGTGGATCTTTGAGCCGCACGCAGCCGAGAAGGTATTCGAGGACTATGTGAAGGAATTTAACATTCCGGTGCAGCGCAATGAGTGGCTCGACCGCGAGAAGGGCGTGAAGAAGGAAGGTGGAAAGATCACCTCCATCACCACGCTCAACGGCAAGACCTACAGTGGGAAGATGTTCATCGACGCCACCTATGAGGGCGATCTCCTGGCGGCTGCGAAGGTGGACTACCATGTGGGTCGCGAGGCCAACAGCGTGTACGGCGAAAAGTGGAACGGCGTGCAGGTGGGCATCCTCCATCACCGCCACCACTTCGGCGCGGTGAAGAAACCCATCAGTGCCTATGTTGTGCCCGGAGATCCCAAGAGCGGCGTGCTACCGCGAATCAGCACCGAGCCGGTGGGCGAATACGGCTTCGGGGATAAGCGGGTGCAGGCCTATTGCTTCCGCATGTGCCTCACGGATCATCCGGAGAACCGCATCCCCTTCCCCAAGCCGGAAGGCTATGACGCGAAGCAGTATGAACTGCTCCTGCGCGTGTTCGACGCGGGCTGGCGCGAGACGTTCGGCAAATTCGACCCGATTCCCAATCACAAAACGGACACGAACAACCACGGCCCCTTCAGCACGGACAACATCGGCTTCAACTACGACTACCCCGATGCCTCCTACGAGCGCCGCAAGGAAATCATCGAAGAGCACAAGACCTATCAGCAGGGCTGGCTGTGGTTCATCGCCAATGACCCGCGCGTGCCCAAGGACGTTCAGGACGAAATGAAAAAGTGGGGCCTGCCGAAGGACGAGTACACGGACAATGGAAACTGGTCCCCGCAGCTCTACATCCGCGAAGCACGCCGCATGATTGGCAACTACGTGATGACAGAGCTGGAGCTCACCAAGCAGCGACCCACCCCGGAATCCGTGGGCATGGGCAGCTACACAATCGACTCGCACAACGTGCAGCGCTACATCACGCCGGAAGGTCATGTGCAGAATGAAGGCGACATCGGCGTGAGCACCAAGGGCCCGTATGAAATCGCCTATGGCTCACTGGTGCCGAAGCGCGGCCAGGGTGACAATCTCTTCGTGCCCGTGTGCGTCTCCAGTTCGCACATCGCGTTTGGCAGCATCCGCATGGAGCCCGTGTTCATGATTCTCGCCCAGAGCGCAGCCACCGCTGCGGTGATGGCAATCGACGCGAACATACCCGTGCAGGATGTGCCTTATGAGAAGTTGAAGGAACGCCTGCTCAAGGACGGCCAGGTCCTGCACTACAGCGGCCCCACTTCCAGCTAGGGCAGGGACTCCGGCAAGCTGGAAGGCGTGGTGATCGACGACCAAAGGGCCAAGACCACCGGTGAATGGCAGGAAAGCGGCGCAGCCTAGGTCTTCGTGGAAAACGGCTACCAGCATGACGGATATGACAAGACCAAGACCGTGACTGCCACTTTCGAGGCCATCATTCCCAAGCCTGGCAAGTACGAGGTACGCTTCGCCTACCCGCCGAACAACAACCGTGCCTCGGCCCTGCCGGTGGAGATTCAGCACGCCGGTGGTGTGGAAAAGGTGACGGTAGACCAGCGCAAAGCGCCGGCCATTGATGGCCTGTTCGTCTCGCTTGGCACCTTCGAGTTCGCAGCGGGAAAGCCCGCGACCGTTACTGTGTCCAACAAGGGCACGCAGGGATATGTGGTGATTGATGCGGTGCAGTGGGTTCCGGTGGAAAAGTAAGTCATTTGATTGGCCAAGCTGGCTGGACAGCAAGAATTTCCAGTGAAGCCAGCGAGTGGGGCGCGTTGACTAGGCAGCGCGCCCTTTCTCTTCCCATGAAACCCTTCCGAATTGCCCTCAATGCCACCGCCTTGATCGCGACGGCGATCGTCTTCTCCGCGAGATTTCCCGCCGCCGAGCCGCTGCTGGAGAAGCCAGCACTCGATGGGAAGAGCCACTACGGCGCGAAGCGCGAGGACTTCAAGCTGGGCGACTTCGAGGCCTTCGTCATTCATCCCACGAAGCCTGCGGCCAACGGCGCCAAGCCTTGGCTCTGGTATGCGCCCGCGATTGGGAATCATCCCAGCCAGGGGAATGCATGGCTGCTGGAGCAGCTTCTGAACAAGGGATTTTATGTCGTGGGCGCATATGTGGGCGAGACCTACGCCAATCCGAAGAGCCGCAAGCAGTTCGATGTGCTCTACAAGCACGTCACCAAGGAATACGGTCTCGCTCCCAAGGCCTGTCTGCTGGCACTGAGCCGCGGAGGACTGAATCAATACAACTTTGCCGCCAATCATCCGGATCGTGTGCAGTGCATCGCCGGGATTTTCCCCGTGGGGGATTTGAGCAGCTACCCGGGCCTCAAGCGCGCCGCGCCAGCCTATGGCATCTCTCCGGAGGAAATGGAAAAGCAGTTTGCCCAGCACAATCCGATCGACCGGCTTGAGTCTATCGCGAAGGCGAAGATACCTGTGCTGCATGTGCACGGAGACGCCGACAAGGTCGTACCTCTGGATAAGAACAGCGCCGTGATCGCGGAGCGCTACAAGGCGCTAGGCGGGCCGATGGAACTCATCATCGTCCCGGGGAAGGGACACCAGAATGATCCCGCCTTCTTTGAGTCAGAGGCCATCCTGAAGTTTCTACTGAAGCAGGGGCTGGGGGCTGTCGAGTAGCAGTAGTACTAGATCTTTCGATGATGGAACGATGCGGTCTGGAGAGGCCACATCGTTTGAGAGTGAGACAGCGCCTAACCCTGCTCCTCTTCCTTCGCAGCAGCACTCCCCGCCTTCTCGCCGAGAAATTTCACCGGCTTCTCGTAGATCGCGAGGACGATGCAGCCCGCCTCACTCACCACACTGTGATGCGTGCCGGGGGGGTGGATGCGCAAGGTGCCCGCGTGGATGGTGCCGCTCTGATCCCGCTGGCTGCCCGCGAGTACAAAGATGTGCTCCCAGCCATCATGATAATGGGTGGGTACTCGACCCTCCCGGCGGAACCGGATCAGCGCCGCGGTGGGGCCGGTGATGCCATCTCCGTACAAGCGCACAATGTCCACCCCATCACGGAAGTACTGCCAGGGCAGATCCTCCTCATGCTGTGCGATGTTGAAG
>JAEYUU010000378.1 GCA_023429545.1 Verrucomicrobiota bacterium | reverse complement strand
CCCTTTTGCCAGCCCCCCGCCAGATTCTTTGCCGTTTGCGAATTAACCTGCTTAATATCTCCCCCATGCCCGATCTCAGCATCCAGCACAAGGTCAAGCGCCCCACTTCCATCACGGTGGGGGATTTCTTTGAGCGCAACCGCGAGGCGCTGAAGATGAAACTGCTGGGCACGGACGCCGGTTTCGTGCGCAAGATAAATGAGCCCTCTGTGAACCGGCCGGGTCTCGCGCTAAGCGGATTCTTCACCTACTTCGCCTACAAGCGCATCCAGGTCATCGGCAACTCCGAGGTCTCCTACCTCAACCAGCTTGATCCCGATCTCGCGGCCCAGCGCTTCCGCCAGCTCTGCATGGCGGACATTCCGTGTCTGATCGTGGCCCGTGAAAAAAGGCTGCCGTCCGGGCTGCTGGACATCGCGAATGAATGCGGGCTATCCGTGTTCCAGTCCGCGATGGTGACCATGAAGTTCCTGAATGCGGCCACCATCCGCCTCGACTGGGCCTTCGCGCCCACCACGGTGATTCACGGCTGCCTCGTCGACGTGCAGGGCATGGGCGTCTTCATCCAGGGGCCCAGCGGCAGCGGCAAAAGCGAGGCCGTGCTGGGGTTGCTGGAGCGCGGCGCCAGCATGGTGGCGGATGATGCCGTGCACTTCCGCCTTATCGAGGAGCGCGAGGTCCAGGGGCGCGCGCCCGACCTTACGCGGAACATGATCGAGGTCCGCGGCATCGGCCTGCTGAACGTGGCCGCTGTCTTCGGCGTGGGCGCGGTGCGGCTGAACAAGCGGCTGGATCTCGTGATCCGCCTGGTGCCGAATCCTGATCTCGCCGAGGTGGAGCGCTTCGATACCTCCGCGCACTCCGTCCCCATTCTGGGCATCGACATTCCCATCCTGCAGGTGCCCGTCATCATTGGGCGTGACGTCGCGGGGCTTATTGAGATTGCCGCCCTGAATCACAAACTCCGCACCTTCGGATACAACAGCACCGCCGAATTCGACCAAAGACTCTTGAAAAAGATGGCGGATGAGCAAAGTGCGTAGCACATTTCAGCCGTTCAGTCGTAAATCGTAGCGTCGTCCATTCCTTCAATCATTTTTGCGCCATTTGCTGACGCATGAGCAGCCTCACCCAAGAATTCACCATCTGCAACAAACTGGGCATGCACGCACGGCCTGCGGCCCAGTTTGTAAAGCGCGCCAGCAAGTATGCGTGCGACATCTGGGTGGAGAAGGACGATGAGCAGGTAAATGGCAAGAGCATTATGGGACTCATGATGCTGGCCGCAGGGCACGGAGCCCGCCTCATCATCACCGCCGAGGGGGCTGATGCCGAGGCCGCGATCAAGGAACTGGGCACCTTGATTCAAAGCGGGTTTGACGACGGGGAGTGACCCTGCCAGCATGCGCGGAGCATGAGTGGCACGATTCCGGCTGGGGCCGGACTTCGGCTCGCCGCCTCATGCACCAGATTTTCGGAACATGGAGGATACGACTGCGCACAACGAGCGGGTTTTTCATGGCACGCCCGTCTCCGGCGGGGTGGCCAGAGGGGTGGTGCGTGTCATCGGGGGACGGTTCGAGGAGCCCAGATTCCGTCTCATTGCCAAGGACAAGGTGGAGGCCGAGCTTGCCACCTTTGACGAAGCCCTGGATTCCACCCGCCGCGAACTGGAGAGCCTGATCCGGCGGCTGGATACCGAGTCGGATCGCCAGTCCCGCGAGATCATCGAGATGCACCTCATGGTGCTGGACGATGGCCTCATCAATGAGCAGGTGAAAAAAATGGTGCGCGAGGAGCGCATGTGCGCCGAATTCGCCTACTACCGCGTGGCCAAGGATTGCATGGATTCCTTTGCCCGCATCCCGGACACCTATCTCCGGGAGCGCGCCCTCGACATCAAGGACGTGGCCCAGCGCGTGCTCCAGCATCTCAGCGGAGACTGCCGGGATGACGGCGGCAGTGACGAGCCTGCCATCTGCATCGCGCACGATCTGACCCCCAGTGAAACGGCCCAACTCGACCGCCGCAAGGTGCTCGGCTTCGCGGTGGAACTCGGCAGCCGCACCTCGCACACCGCCATCGTCGCGCGGTCGTTGAATCTCCCCGCCGTCGTGCGCCTGCATGACCTGCTGGAGGAGATTCACACGGGTGACAAGGTGCTGCTCGACGGGGACGACGGCCTGCTCATCGTGAATCCCAGCGAGGCCACGCTGGCGCTCTACCGAGTCCGTGAAGCGGAGGACGAGAAGAAGGAGGCCAAGCTCCTGGAGGGCAGCGCCGCTCCCGCGATAACCCGCGATGGAAGGCGCATCACCGTGGGGGCCAATGCCGAGTTCGTGGAAGAACTGGAGCACATCCGTGAGTGCGGGGCGGAGGGCATCGGCTTGTTCCGCACGGAGTTCCTGTATCTCCAAGACCCTGAAGCGCCGGAAGATCGGCTCAGCGAGGCATACACGGAGGTCGTGAAGGCCGCCTCACCGGGCCTCGTCGTCTTCCGCACGCTCGACATCGGAGGGGACAAGCTGGATCCCGCGTACAAGGGCGAGGAGGAGCAGAATCCCTTCCTGGGCTGGCGCGGCATCCGCGTGTGCCTCGCGCGGCCCCGGATGTTCCGTGAACAATTGCGCGCCATGCTGCGCGCCAGCCTGCATGGTCCGGTGGGCATCATGTACCCCATGGTCTCCAGCGTGCGCGAGGTGAAGGAGGCCAATGAACACCTGGCCGAGTGCCGCAAGGAGCTGGAGGCGGAGGGCCTGGTCTTTACGCACCCGGTGCAGCGGGGTGCGATGATTGAGATTCCCAGCGCGGCGACCATCGCGGACCTGCTCGCGCCGCATGTGGATTTCTTCAGCATCGGCACCAATGACCTCGTGCAGTACACACTGGCGGTGGACCGCGTGAATGAGCGCGTGAGTGATCTCTACCAGACCACACATCCCGCCGTGCTGCGCCTCATCAGAAACGTGGTCGAAGCCGCGCACATGAAGAATGTGTGGGTGGGCATCTGTGGTGAGATGGCCGGCGACGTTGCCGCCACGCCGCTCCTGGTGGGCTTGGGACTTGATGAACTCAGCGCCTCCAGCGGCCAGGTTGCCCGCGTGAAGCACGCCATCCGCCAGCTGGATGCCTCTGAGTGCGCGAAGCTGGTGCAGGAAAGTCTGCTGGAAAGCGAGGCAGAGGCAATCCACGAACGATCATTGAAGTTCGCGCGCGAGCACTATCCGGCGATTCTTGAGGAGTAGGGCGGGTGGTGTTGAGGGGTGCGAAGGCGCCATCCGCGAACCAGTCATTCATGCCGTAGACCTCTTCGCCCAGGGTGAAGGCATCCACACCTTCGCCGAGAGCCGCGACCACGGCGGAGAATTCATGTCCGGGGACTGCGCCTTCGCGTTCCGCGCCGTCCTTCTGGTGGATGGTGGGGTACCCAAGCAACTCGGTGGGAGTGACGCCAGCGGCGTGCACTTGGATCAGGATCTGTCCCGGGCCCGGCACGGGATCAAACGTCAAGCGTCGCGGTATCCGGCTGGAGTGCCATGAAATCTCCCGAGCGCGTCACGTTCATCGCCTTCATGGCGCAAACATGACGGGGCCTGTTGGAAAAAGACAGGCAGACAGGCGCGCTTTTGTGTTTTTTTCGGTGGGTAATCAGATTACCGGGACCGTTTCCAAAGCGAGAATGCGGGCCGTGGCCCGCATTCTCATGTCTTCAGGAGTGTGTTGTTGGGAGTGAACTTGCAACCGTCATGCGGCTCAGGCCGCCGCCAGTGCCTCCATGAGCGCGCCCTTGGGCTTGCGACCGCGGCGCTTCTTCGTCTTTTCCTCCACGGAGATAACATGGACCTCGGGGCGGAATGCATCACCGAAGGCGTACTTCTTCACCACATCGAGCTGGATGGCTGTCTTGCGCAGCCATTTGGACAGCTCCGCGTGCAGCACGGCATCGGAACCATCCGAGTGAATCACGTCATGCAGTTCCGTGTGGCGTATCTTGAGCTGGAACTCCAGAGCATCCGCCGCCGGAGGCATCATCATGTCCACCGCTTCGAACATGTCCATCACTCGCGCCGCGTGGCTGCGTTCCCAGAGACGGCTTTCGCGGTCGTAGGAGCTTCCCGTGGGCGTGTGCACAATCAGGTACTGCGCCGCATCCGCGTACACTTCGGAGGCAATCGACACCCCGTCGAAGCTCTCCTCATCGCCCGTCACGGGAATTGCCACCGTCAGGTCGTACCCCACCTCGTTGAGTACTGCGTCGAGCTGGCACTTCTCAAAGAAGCGCTGGAACGCCTCCGTCATCCCGGTTTCGATCTCCATGATGACCAGATCGCTCTGGTCCAGTTCCATAAGGAACTCAGGCACACCGAGATCGCTTCCATCCAACTGCGGACGGGAAGAGTCGGTGACGACGGTTTCCGCGACTACCACACTATGGTGGGGGACGCGATGAAGATTCAGGTAGTGTTCGAAGCACTGCGCCAGTGTGGTCTTGCCCGCGCCAGCGAAGTCGTTCTGGATGAGGATGAGCCGTTTCATAGCGGTGATGGTATTTGAATTTCAATCACATACTATAATTTTGAGAAAATATGACAAGCAAAATTTACGGACGTCTAAAATTGTTTAGCATTTAGCTTCATGAGAAACACGTGAGAAGATTACACAAAATCATTGTAATCAAACAGTTAGGTTTCTTAATGCCAGGGTTGGATGCGATCTTAAATTTTTCAGAATTTTTTTGAGATGAACCAAAAAAGCGCCTGCCACTTGTAATTTTAGAGAGTTGCAGACGGACAGCTTGTAGTGGGAGTGCCATCGCTCTCTCCCCAGCTTCGTTGGAGGGAAACGAAGCGGAAATGCACGCTTCGGCCCTCCGGACTCAATGCGCTTCGTAGGGAGCCCGTTTCCGTTCCACCCGCAGGTCCAAACCCGGACTCGCCTGGCCAGGCACAGCCAGATCGACGTTTACACTATTGCAGTTCAGTCAGAAACCAGGAGGAACGTTCCGGGGAATGAGGGACGGTTACTGAGAAGGGAGCGCGCGCATGTCATCGTAGGGCGATTGCTATCTTGGTGACCCTTGGTTCAGTTCGCTCGCGATCATTGCACGTCACTAGGGAAAGTGATTGATTTATACGTTTCTGGCGGCAACAATTGGGAGCAATTATTTCCAAGTGCTTCCTAAATTCTAAATCGAAGATTTAGGACAAATTCTGTCTCCAATGCCATTTTGCGTGGATATTTTTTGGCCATATAACCGCTTTGCGAGGTCCGAAAGCACGAAAGTACCAATGTTTGTTTACGTCTTTTGGTTGAAGCAATCCTTGAGTCCTCGATGCATTGCCGCGTGCCCGAAAGTGCTTCCCAATATTCCATTGAAAAAGAAATTGCCGACCGGGCAGTGGCGTCCTTGCTGCGTGATTTGCAGAATCCCCCGAGTCTCGAAGAACTGGCCAAAGAGGTGGGGCGTACCACCTTCCAACTGAGCCGTTTGTTCGGT
>JAEYUU010000328.1 GCA_023429545.1 Verrucomicrobiota bacterium | reverse complement strand
TACTGCACCTTTCCCCTGTGCGGCCCCAGCCGGAACTCGATGCTCACCGGCCTGTATCCGAACAGTTCTGGCATCCTGACGAACGGTCAGATCTTCCGCCAGACTATTCCCAGGCATTGGAGCCTTTCGCAGTCCTTCCGGCTGGACGGCTATTTCGCGGCGCGCATCGGCAAGCTCTACCATTACAATGTGCCAAACTCGATTGGTACAAATGGCCATGACGATCCAGGTTCATGGGAACTGGAACTCAATCCCGCGGGTGTGGATCGCCTGGAGGATCAGGAGAAGATTTTCTCCCTGCTCCCGGGAAACTTCGGAGGCACGCTGAGCTGGTATGCCTCACCCAAGAGCGAGGAGTTCCACACGGATGGACTCATGGCTCGCGATGCCGAGTGGGTTCTCGATCGTTGCGCGAGGCAGAAGGAGCGCCCTTTCTTCCTTGCGGTGGGCTTCTTCCGACCGCACACACCGTATGTGTCGCCGAAAACGCCGTACTTCGACATGTATCCAGAGACGGAAATGCCCGTGGTACAGGGGGTGAAGGAGGACCAAGCGGATCTCCCGCCTGCAGCGCTCGGCAGCTACAAGAAGGAGCAGGACAAGCTGACCGACGATCTGCGTCGCCAGACGCTGCAGGCATATTACGCGAGCATCAGTTTCATGGATACCCAGGTGGGCCGCGTGGTGGATGCGCTGGATCGCCTTGGCCTCGCGGAGAATACGGTGATCGTGTTCACCAGCGACCATGGCTACCACATGGGCGAGCATGGCCTGTGGCAGAAGCAGAGCGTCTTTGAGGAAAGTGCGCGCGTGCCTCTCCTCATTGTGGCGCCCGGCGGCAAGAAGGGCGGCGTGGCGAGGTCACCCGTGAGCCATCTTGATCTCTATCCCACACTCACCGAACTCTGTGGCGTGAAGGCCCCGGCGAATATTCAGGGCCAGAGCCTCGTGGCCATGCTTCAGGATCCCTCGGTCAAAGGACGCGGCTGGGCGCTCACGCAGGTGGTGCGCGGTGGGGGATTCAAGCGTGGCGGCGCAAGCCCGGCTGCAGCGGATAATGTGAAGCGCTTTTTCGGCTACAGCCTGCGCACGGACCGCTGGCGCTACACCGAGTGGGGCGAGGGCGCACAGGGCCGCGAGCTCTATGATCACGAGGCGGATCCGAAGGAATTGAAGAATCTCGCCGGCGAACCCGCGCAAGCGAAGACCGTGGAGGAGCTCACCAGCCAGCTACGCGCAGCCGTAAAGAGCAGCTTCCCCGCGAATGGGGTGACTCCCATGATCGACAAGGAAGGCACCATGTGGGCTCCGAATCTCACGGAGCCTTAGGCCTCATTCCCCCGTTGTCGATTTCACTGCAACCTCGTGGCTGACGCGGAAGAATCCGCGCTCCGCCGCGTTTCCACCGCATGAGCATGAAAGTCTCGTTGCTGCTTGTTCACGTCTCCCTGCTGGCAGTTCTCGGTCTGCTTGGACAGAACGCCCCTCCACCTGACGCGAAGGCTCCCGCGAAACCCAAGCCCGCACGGGTCCGCAATGCCAAGCAGCCCGCGATCACGCAGCCCGGACTCTTCGCGCCGCTCTCCGTGCGCCTGTCGTCCGTGGACAGCAAGCTGCATCGCGACTTCCCCGATCTTTGTGTCGACAAGGCGGGTGGACTCTGGGTGACGTACATTGAGCACGATGGAACCGCCGACACGCTGCACCTGGCAAAGCGCGAAGGCGGCAGGCTCTCGCATCAGGCGGTGGTTTCCAAGCCCGGTGTCCTGCATCAGCCAACCATCACCGCGGATGACGGTGGTGGTGTGTGGTGCATCTGGGGCCAGGTGGATGCGCAGGACATCATGACCTTGCGTGCCCGCCGCTTTGCAAATGGCGTGCTTGAGGAGGAGATGGAACTCGCTGCCAGCGCGAATGCCGGCGCGAGTTTCGCGGATGCTGTGGCGGATTCAGCAGGCCGCGTGTGGGTGGCCTGGCAGGAGGTGAAGCCCGGCGCCTCCCAGATCTGGACATGCCACTGGTCTGCGAAGGAGGCGAAGTGGAGTGAGCCGGTGCGCGTCTCCCAGGCAAAGGAGGGTGGCAATTGGGAACCGCGCCTCGCCTTCACGGATGCGAACGGCGCGTGGATTGCCTATGACAACTCTGCCCGCAGTGAATTCAATCTGCGCCTCGCGCATGTCACCGTGAATGGTGAGGTGAAGGACCGCTCACTGCTGGAGACACCTGAGTATGAAGCGCGCGCCTCAATCAGCTCGGATGGCAAGGGTGGCCTGTGGATCGCCGCAGAACGGGGACGTCGGCAATGGGGTCTGGATTCGCGTGGTCATGAGAATGCCATGGGATTCAATGCGCAAAAGCGCCTG
The DNA here is from genome assembly GCA_023429545.1 of Verrucomicrobiota bacterium. Taxonomy (GTDB): domain Bacteria; phylum Verrucomicrobiota; class Verrucomicrobiia; order Verrucomicrobiales; family Verrucomicrobiaceae; genus Roseimicrobium. The sequence continues at coordinate 2,821 of JAEYUU010000328.1, read as the reverse complement.
CTGCTGGGCCGCTATGACATTGCATCGGAGACCTTCACCGAGGTGCCTGTGCCGCACAACGGTCGCCCCACGCCGGCGCCCGATCCGAGCCCGGGCTATGCCATGAACGTTCCCTCTGTCTGCGTGCGCGAGGGCGAAGTGTGGATTGCCTGCCGCTACTTCACCAGCGGCATGTGGCGCGGCGTCCTGCTGCGCTACACCCCGGAGACAAAGGCATGGAGCGTGCCCGCCGCGTTGCCGGACAGCACCATGGGCCAGGACCGGCATCAGGAGATGTGCCTTGGCCCGCGCGGCGGACTGTGGTTGGCGTGGCCTTCGGATAAACGCGCTGGCAAGCAGTGCGGCATCGCAGGTGTATATGTCTCCGCAGTTGAGACAGACGCGCCACTCGCTTTGCTTCCTGCGGAGCCGGACCTGGCCGTGGATCACACGCCGGAGCAGGAGCCCTATTTGAATGAAACCACGCCTTCGCGCCCTCTCACGGAGCACCACACATGGAAGGTTGGTGGCAAAACCTACCTCCTTGTGTGGGGCGACCTGCATCGGCACACGGACATTTCGAACTGCCGGACAGCCTTCGACGGCTGCATCATGGAGGCCTATCGCTATGCTTATGATCTCGCGGGGCTGGATTTCCTCGGGACTTCGGATCACACGGATGTGGGGAAGATCTACGATCCGTATGAGTGGTGGCACACGCAGCGGCATGTGGATGTGTTCTTCGCGCCCGGGAGCTTCGCGTCACTGTATGCGTATGAGCGCGAACAGCCCTTCCCGTGGGGTCATCGCAACATCGTCTTCGCAAAAAGGGGAGGCCCCATTGTGCACATCAATCGCGCGTACTACCGGCAGTCACCATGGCAGGCGAAGCTACCCATTGCTGCGGGTGTGCAGCCGATTCAGCCGTCGGAGCTGTGGGACGTGTTGAAGCGCTACAATCAACCATGCGCCGTCATCAGCCACACGGGTGCGACAGGCATGGGTACGGATTGGACGAAATATGAGAACGGCATCGACAACACCTATGAGAATACCGTGGAGATTTTCCAGGGCGCGCGAGTGAGCTATGAGGGCATTGGCGCGCCGCAACCCACCGTGGGCCTGCGCAAGACCGAGCCGTACACCCCGGCGAAGCTGGAGCCGAAGAACCAGCCCATGCCGCCGGCGGCCATCACCGACTTCGAGTCCGGCAGCAAAAATCCCGCGGCATTCAACAACGGCGTGTACCAGAAGGCGCTCTCGGAAGGGCACAAGCTGGGCGTGTTCGCTTCGAGCGATCACATTGCCACCCACACCTCTTTCGGCGGCGTGTATGTGGAGGAGTTCACCCGCGAGGGCATCATCGCTGGATTCAAGGCGCGGCGTACCTGTGCAGCCACGGACAAGATCTTCGTTGAGTTGAGCTGTGGCGGGCATCTCATGGGCGAGTCATTCGAGACCAAAAAGAAGCCTGAGCTCGCCTTCCGCATCTTGGGCAATGCTCCGATAAAACGCGTGACCGTCGTTCGCAACGAGCAGAACTACCACGTCATGGAAGGCAGTGCCCACGGCAAGGAAATCAGCACCACCTGGACTGATGCCGAACCCCTGACCGGCGAAAACCGCTACTACCTCCGCATCGAGCAGGCGGATGGCAACATGGCGTGGTCCTCGCCCCTGTGGGTGACGTTTGCTGGTGAGTAGCCGCGGTAGGTAGTCCGCCGAGCCTCCACTTGCCCCGTGCAGTGGATGAATCAAAAATGCAGAAGGGAGAATGCAAAATGAGAAATGAGCGGCGATTGGAGTGCAGTCCATTTTGCACTATTCATTTCTCACGTTGCATTGTTGAACGGCTGCTTCAGGACTTCGGTCGCCACGCATCACCCCATTCTTTTCCTGAAATCTCTCCGGTGCGGGGACGTTTCCGCTGTTTCCCACGATGAAGAAGAAAACCACCCGTTCCCTCAGCCGTCGCGATGCCCTGAAACTGACCGCCGCCGGCCTGGGTGGTGCGGCGCTGGGAGTCACCGGGGCATCTTTCGCAGAGGAGGCTGCCCAGCCCTTCGGTGCAGAATTTCCCATGCTGGACTCGCTGGCCACCGGAGAGTGGTGGGCGAAAAGGTCTGCCGCAGGCCCCCGCAAGCAGAATGCACAGGCCCGCGCCTCGCAGCCGCCGCCCATGGATGTGCCGCGCAAGGACGTGGTGGCCTTTGCCATCTACACGCAGCAGTCGGGGGTGCTGAAGATGACAGCGCAGCTTTATCCACTCAAACCGGACGAACCTCGTGAAGCCCGTCTGGAGGTGCAGCGCGAGGGTGCATGGCAGGAGATTGGGAAAACGTCCGTGCTCTATCCCGGATGGAGCGCGCATTTCCGCGTGGAGAAGTGGGATGGGTCCAAAGACGTGCCGTACCGCGTGCGGCATGGAAAGGATGCCGTGTACGAAGGTCTCATCCGCCGGGATCCGGTCGACAAGGATGAGATCGTCGTGGCGAACATGTCGTGCAACTCCAGCCGCACCACGGGCCTGCGACCTGAGATCATCGAGAATCTCAAGATGCAGAATCCTGATCTGCTCTTTTTCGCCGGGGATCAAACGTATCGCCATACGGAGCACACGGCGGGCTGGATCGAGTTCGGGCTGCAGTTCCGGGACATCATGAAGGACCGGCCCACCATCTGCATTCCAGATGACCATGACGTGGGCCACCCGAATCTTTGGGGGGAAAACGGCAGGCTCTCCACGCTAAAGGGAAATGCCGACGGCGGCTACATGTACCCCGTGGAGTATGTGAATCAGGTACAGCGCCAGCAGTCCTGGAATCTGCCGGATCCCGTGGAT
>JAEYUU010000278.1 GCA_023429545.1 Verrucomicrobiota bacterium | reverse complement strand
CCGGTGGACTCCACCTCCCACACCATGCTGCCGGTGCTCATGGAGGTGTTCGCCGGCTTTTCCAAGATCGACGGCTCGGTCATGGAGGAGGAAATCGACTCCAGCCTGGGCTTCATGCGGTATGACTACCCGGAGGCCATCTACTCCGAACTGCGCCGTATTTATTTCGAGGCATTGCAGAAGCACCAGGACCTCAGCGCCCGCGCCCGCGAGCTGAGCCGCACCCTCTCCATGGAGCAGAAGATCCTGCTCGGCGTGCAGCTCTACCTGCTGATTTCCCGCTCGGATAACTCCCGCCAGCAGCTCGTCGAGTTCTACCTTTTCATGACGAATCTGGGCATTGCCGCCCAGGCCATCGACATCGTCTACCAGCTCAATGCGGACGACAAGCCTGCCGAGGAGGCGGACTTCAACAGCAAGGGGGGCCAGCCTCTGGAAATGCTGCGCATCGCCTCCGTGGAGCCGTGCGATGTGCTGCTGCGCTCGCTAAGCGCGAACTGCTCGGTGGCGGCCTTCCGCTACCAGAACCTCATGCTGCTGAAGAACACCGGCACGGTGCCGGTGCTCGTGCGCAGCCGCACGCTGAAACCAGGGGACTTCTCCCGCCTGTATCAGGGCGAGCGCGTAGTGCTGGAGGACATCTCCCTGGACTACGCCGACCTCATCGGCTACTTCAACGCAAAGAAAAACCTCACCGGGACCCAGCTCTACCTGACGCTCACGGACGAGGGCAGCGCGGAGATCTCCCAAGCGCGCAACCGCAACACGAACCTGCGCATCAGCTTCGGCCTCGGCGTGACCATCGAGGCCCTGCGCGACACCGATGCCAAGGTCAACGGCCGCCGTCTCAAGGAAGGCACGAAACTCGAAGCCTCCATTGAGGACAAGATCATCGCAAAGGGCGAGGTCGAAATCTCCCTGCAGGAGCTGCGGCGACGCGCGCGAGAATTTGGCGAGCAGTTCCGACTGGAGGGCAGCCGGAACACCTACCTCGTTTCCAACAACCCCGACCTGCTGGAGGAAGGGGACATCCTTCTCTCCCAGGACGGCGAGGGCGAAATCCTTCTCAAGATTGTCTGCGACTACGAAGAGAAGACCGGGACACTCGAAATCCTGCGTTCAGACCGGCCCATCTACGTCGGCAACACCCCGATCAAGGAACGCGCCCAGCTCAACGACGGCGACACACTGACGCTCGGCGAAGGCCAGTACCTCCGCTGCCACTTCGCGGATCGCATCATCGAAGAGGAACGCAATGTCATCCGCCAGGTGGAACTGCGCGAGGTGGGCCACCGCTACGGCAACCAGGGCTCGGCTCTGGATGGCATCAGCCTCACGGTGCGGCGTGGCGAGATGATCTGCGTCATGGGTCCCAGCGGTTGCGGCAAGAGCACGCTGCTGCGCACGCTCGGCGGGCAGCTCAAGCCCAAGATCGGGGACATCCTGATGAACGGCTTCCCCCTGTACGGCAGCCTTCCTAATCTCACACCGTACATCGCGTACATCCCGCAGGAGGACGCCTTCGATTCCCTGCTGAAGGTGCAGGAGAACCTCGACTACTCCGTCGCGGTGCGCTGCCCGCATCTTCCTGCCGAGGAACGGCGCAAGCGCGTGGATGCCAAGCTGGTGGAACTGGGCCTCAACGAACTCCGCCACCGCCTCGCGGGCACCCCCGAGCAGAAGCATCTCAGCGGCGGCGAACGCAAGCGGCTCAACGCGGGCCTCGACATGATCGGCATCGCCGACGTGTACCTGTTCGACGAGCCGACCTCGGGCCTTTCCTCCAAGGACTCCGAGCATGTGCTCGAGCTGATTCGCTCACTGGCGCGCAACAAGATCGTCATCTGCTCCATCCACCAGCCGAGCATGAAGCTGCTGGAGATGTTCGACAAGGCGCTGCTGCTGGACAAGGGCGGCAAGATGGCCTTCTTCGGCACGCCGCAGGGCATGCTGGAGTATTTCTGGGGTGCCTACTGCGAAGAGACAGGACAGACGGGCAATGGCAGCCGCATGGGCGGCGATCTCGCGCTGCCTGACATCGTGACTCCAGACCTGGTGTTCGACGTGCTCGAAACACCGCTCCGGGACATCAGCGGCGACATCATCCACGAGCAGACATCCGACGGTCACCTCATGCCGGCCCGGCGTTTCCCGCCCAACTTCTGGCGCGACCGCTTCCAGACACACGTGCTGCTGCGAAGTGTATCCCAGCAGGAGACACGCAGGGATCACGACGCCTCCCGGCAGGACTCGCTCTCGGCCCACCGCAAGCTCCCCAAGCCACCGCGCCACACCCTGCGGGAGGAAAGCCTCCTGCTGGCGACGATGATCAAGCGAGCCTTCCTGAGCAAGCTGCGCAACCGCGCCAACCTGCTCACCACCCTGCTGGAGGCGCCCATGCTCGCAGTGCTCATCTCCATGGTGCTGCGGTACTCGGAGGATGACTCCTACACCTTCGCCAGCGCGTTCCACATCCCCAGCTATCTCTTCCTCACCCTGGTGGTCGCCATGTTCCTTGGCCTGACCAACAGCGCGGATGAAATCATCCGCGACCGGCCCATGCTGAATCGTGAGCGCAATCACAACCTGCGCATCGGGTACTATATCGTGGGGAAGGTGCTGTCCCTGTCGGCGTTCGCGTTGATCCAGTGCGTCATCTACCTGCTCATTGGAAATGCCATCCTGGAGTTGCGGCAGATGTTCCTCATCCATCTTTTCTGGATGTTCCTCACCTCGCTCACCGGGGCCTGCATGGGTCTGCTGGTCTCCACCCTGGTGCATGACATCCGCACCGCGCTGAACATCATCCCCCTCCTCCTCATTCCCCAGATCATCCTGGGTGGGGCTCTCATCAAATACGAGGAGATGAACCGCAACCTCGACTTCGTGTACTCCATCCGTCACTGGGTGGAAAAGCAGGAGGGCAAGGACGCGGAGCCTGCCAGCAAGCTCAAGGTGCCCTTCATCTGCCACTTCATGCCGCTTCGCTGGAGTTATGAAAGCGCCATCATCTCCCAGGCGAAGCTCAATCCCCTCTCCGTGGCGCAATCCCAGCTCGAGGATCGCATCCAGCAACTGGCCGATCTTCCGAGGCACATCCCCCTGACGGAAGCACAGCGCAAGGATCTGGATCTCGCCAAGCAGGCGCTGGCCGTGGTGTCAGGCCTGAGCGGCGAAAACGCCGAGGCTGTCAGCGAGCGTCTGGCCCTCATCAGAAAAGGCCTGCAATCTGGAAAGCTCGACTCCTCCCTTCTGGAGGCCAAGACCAAGAAGGGCGTGAGCGCGGACGAGATCTTCATCAATCAGAAAGTTCTCGACCTGGTGAACAAGGCGGAGATGGAGCGCGAAGACTACCGCCGCAAGGAGAGTCCGAACGTCTTCTTTGGCACCGTGAAGACCTATCGCCTCCTCGGCGAGGTCCCCAGCCCGGATGATCTCGCCAAACCGGGCAAACCACCATGGTACGAGGTGCTGCAGATCAGCACGCTCTGGATGAACTTCCTCGTCATCCTGGTCGGCTTCGCCCTGGTGATCGCCATCCTGCTGGTCGCCCTGAAACGGCAGCTCTCGAAGGTGTAGACCCAACGTAGAAGGCTTCTCCTGAAGCCTTTCAGTGCGGGAATTCAACACTCGGGCCCTCACGTCTGGAACCATCGCCCGCGCTTTGCATCACGGACTGCGATGACAAGCCCCCGGCGCGACACCTCTATGACGACGGAGCGCGCACCGATCACCGACCTACCGCCACTTTCTTCACATCCTCCGTGCGCATGCGCTGGAAGGGCGGGCTCTGGATGATTCCCATGACGAGGTCCTGGAACTTGTAGCCGCCCTCTCCGGCGCGCTTCACGATCTCCTTCACGAAAGGCTTGTCGGGATAATCAAGGCCACGTCCCAGGGCATAGGTCAGCATGTTTTCCGTGAGACATTTCGTGAACTCATTCTTCCGGGATTCCACGAGCACCTTGCGCAGTTCCTTGGCGCCATTGAAGGTCTGTCCCGTGAGCAGCTTGCCGGTGGCGTCGATGGGCTGGCGGTTATCCGTGTCGCGCCAGCGGCCGATCGCGTCGTAGTTTTCCAGCGCAAAGCCCATGGGATCGAGGAAGGCATGGCAACTCGCGCAGCTCGGGTTGGCGCGGTGGGCCTCGAAGCGCTGGCGCAGGGTGCCCTCCACCTTCGCGCCACGGTCTTCGCGGAACGCAGGCACGTTCTGCGGCGCGGGCGGTGGAGGCGTGCCGAGAATGTTCTCCAGCACGAACTGTCCACGCTTCACCGGTGAGGTGCGGTTGGGATGGGAGGTGAGTGTCAGCACACTGCCGTGCGTGAGGATGCCGCCACGCGGCGTGCCCTCCAGCGAAACCTTGCGGAACTCGCGACCCTTCACGCCTTCAATGCCGTAGAAGCGCGCCAGCTTTTCACTGAGGAAGGTGTAGTCGCTGTCGAGGAACTCCAGCACGCTGCGGTTCTGCCGGAAGATATGGTCGAAGTACATCTGCGACTCCTTCCTCATCTCACCACTGATGCCGCCCTCGAACTCAGGGAAGAGACGGCGGTTTGGTGCGACCAGTTCGATGTTGCGCAACTGCAGCCACTGTCCCGCGAAGTTCTCGGACATGGCGCCGGCCTTCCAGTCGCCGATCATGCGCGCGACCTGAGCCGGCAGGTTCTTGCGCAGTTCACCACTCAGCGCCAGCCGCAGCAGTTCCTCATCCGGACAGCTCGACCAGAGGAAATAGGACAGGCGTGATGCCAGGGTGAACTCATCCACCGGCGCACTGCCATTTTCCGGCGTGCCCATCGGCTCCGCGGCGCCACGGAAGAGGAACTTGGGCGAACAGAGCATCGCCTCGGTCACCAATTTCAGCGCATCGATATTGCTGCCGCCATCCGCCAGCACCATGTCCGCCATGGTGTTGAGTTTGGTGAGGTCGGCCTCATCCATCGGTCGGCGGAAGGTGCGGAATCCCAGACCATCGATCCACTTGCGCAGCATTTCGCGATCGATGGTGACCACCTTGTCCGCGGAGGCTTCCAGGATCACGTCCAGAATGTGGGCGTTCCGGTCCTGTCCCGGCCCGGCGACAAAGTTATTGAGAAACTCGATGCGCAGATCGTGGGTGCCCTTTTCGAGCGTGGGCTCGAAGACCCATTCCTGATATTCGCCCCCACCCTTCACGGTGATATCGCGCACACCGAGATCCACCTTGCCAAAG
>JAEYUU010000225.1 GCA_023429545.1 Verrucomicrobiota bacterium | reverse complement strand
AAGCACCTCCACGCGGCCATCAAGCACCTTGCCGGTCTTCACCAGACGCAGCGCCGCTTTGCCATCCTTGACGACGAACACGCGCTCCATCTGCCCGAGCTTCATCACGGCGGTTTTGGGCACCAGCAGCAGCAGCACCTGGGCCACTGGCACGGAAACGCGGCCGAACTGGCCGGTGCGCAGGCCTTCGGTCTCGGGAAGATCAAACTTCACCTGAAACGTGCGGCTCACCGGATCCGCCACCGGTGAGATTTCGCTCACGGTGCCTTCAATGGTCTTCGAGAGGCGCACCTGCATCTTCGCGCCGAGTTTTACACGATCGAGAATTGCCTCCGGCAGATCCGCCTCGAAGCGCAGTGCGGTTGGCGCTTCGATTTCGAGCAACGGTCTGCCCGGCATCGCCAGGTCGCCCACATCGGCCAGCTTTCGAGTGATGACTCCGTCGAAGGGTGCCGTGACACGCGCATAGCTCATGATTGTTTCGGCTTCATTGAGCCCTGCGGACGCCACTTTGACGCGGGCATCAGCGGCATCGAAGTCCTGACGGGTTGTGGCGTTGCTGGCGATGAGCTGCTTCTGCCGGCCAAAGTCGCGCTGGGCCTGATCCAGCATCGCTTTGGCCTGATCCACCTTCGCCTGAATCTCCTGCACATCGAGCCGCGCGAGCAAATCGCCCGCTTTCACCATCGCGCCGGGTGTGGCGGTGTATTCGAGCACGCGTCCGCTGACTTTCGCCTCGACCATCGCGCGTTGTTTCGAGCGCACCGTTCCTACCACCTCCTCCACCGCCACATGCGGCTCCAGTCTGGCGGCAGCGACTTGGACGGAGACAGCGGGTGCCGCCGCCGCTGGATGAGCAGGCTCGTGTTTGCCACATGCGGCCAGCAGCAGCAGGCAGGGAGTGAGGGGAAACAGGTGACGTTTCATCTGGAAGTGACGGAAATAATGGGAGGGGCACGCGCGTGGCGCTATGCAGCAATGGCGATTCGGTGGGCACCCTTTGCCCCGATGCGGGCTCCAAGCGATCTCGACAACAGTACAATCGAAAAACGCATTTGGCCTGGGAAACACTCTTCAATGAGTTGCCACCCGTGGACCGGAAGGGCTTGGCGAGACAGATTACACTCGCGATGGATCAAAAGGGTGTAATCGACTGATCCTCACGCATGACAAGTGCCTGGCGGAAGGAGCTTCATGGGTGCTTTTTGCTCTGGGCATGCCGACTTCGAGCTGGCGGCGGTGGAAGGTTCGCTCTGGAAAGAAAACTTAGCCGAAAAAATGAACACTCGGGCAGAGGAGCAGCAGCGATCCTGTTCATAAGAGTTCCCACTCACCACCCTATGAACAATTCCATCTTCTACATCATCGGCGTCATCGTCGTAGTTGTTGTCGTGCTCAAACTCCTCGGGCTTTGGTAGCAGGGATGGACAAGTTCCAGCCGGGGTCGTCAATAACCCAATGACCGCACCTCTCAGGGAGAGCCGGTTCGGCATGGACTAACTTGGGTCAGTGTCGGAATCCACGTGGCCGCCAATCTCCATGCGGATTTCGTTGGTGCCAAAATGGCTTCCAAGGAATCGAGGCCGCAGCCAGACGCGATCCCACGCGTGCTTCGCGATGTTCTCAGAACACCGTGCGCCAAGCGTCACCTGTTGAACCAAAGAAGTGGAGGCGAGGGGAGTTGAACCCCTGTTGTAATAATTCATGTTTGAGGAGGTCACAGATGTGGTTCTCCCCAGCAACCGACTTCCTCGAATATCAGCGTCATCGCTGCATGTTGTAACCTAATTTGTAACCTTTTGTCTCCTTAACTGGCCCGACTATAAAGTGCTGCATCTTTGACATTGAAGTCGGATCGGAGGTGGGGTAATCATAACCGGGGTTACAACAGAACTAAAGTGTCATGGCAAGCCTTCGTCGACTTCCAAACTCCTCCAATTGGATCGCCTGCTTCATTGGGTGCGATGGAAAGAGGTATCAACGAAGCACGGGCATTCAAATCGACGGAACCATGACTTCCCGCCGCCAGGCCCAGCGGATCGCGGAGGAGTATGAAAACGTAGCGCGGAAAAAGAAGACCGTGCGCCAAGTGCAGCGCGTGTTGACTGACCTTTACGAAGAAATCGCCGGAAATGAACTGCCGGATTCCACAGCTTCCGCATTCGCCACAAAATGGCTCAATGAGAAAGCACCTGAAGTTCGCCCACACACTTTGGTCTTCTACCGCATTAAGGTGGATTCATTCATCACATTCTTGGGAGCGAAAGCCGGCAACCCCCTGAGAGAAATCGGCACCGATGACATTCGCAAGTGGCGTGACGGCGAGGCTAAGAGGCTCTCAGCTTCAACAGCCAATCACGGTCTCAAAATCATCCGGATGCTGTTTGGAGCGGCAAGGAAGCAGAACCTTTTGGCTGATGATCCGTGCGATGGGCTGTCCATTCTCAAGCGTCCCACGGGAGTAGCTCGGCGGCCGTTTTCACGCGCAGAATTGGAGGCGATACTGAAAGCAGCATCACCTGAATGGCGCAGCCTCACGCTGTTCGGCTTATACACAGGCCAGCGTCTGGGAGACCTCGCAACCCTTACGTGGGACAAGATTGATCTCGACCACCAGGAAATTCGTCTCACCACAAAAAGACTGTCCGAAATCAGAAGATTCCCATCAACGCTCATCTCCTGAAGCATGTCAGGTCTTTACCAAAGCCCGACAGATCCTCATCCCCTGTTCATCCCAATGCTGACAGCATCTTCAAGGCTCAAGGGCGATCAGGGATGCTTTCCCGGCAGTTCTACGAACTCATGGCTAAGGCGGGCTTGGTGGAGAAGAAACCCCACCGCATGAAAGTGTCTTCAACTGCCAGCAAGAAGCATGTCAAAGGCCGCTCCGCGCCCCATGACGTATCCAGAATCAGCTTCCATAGCCTCCGCCACACCACCACAAGCATGCTCAAGAATGCTGGTGTAAGCCCTGCTGTTGCTGAAGAGTTTGTAGGGCATGACTCCCCCGAAATGAACCGTGTGTATACGCACATTGACCAGACATCGATGCGACAGGCGGCGGAGAAGCTCCCTGACTTCACAGACTTGGGCGGAGAGTAAGCCCTCCGAGAAGTTACCGAGCGGCACTTCAGACTCCCGGGTAACCTGTCAGAGTCAGTATCACCAAAAAGACCGCCATGGCTGCGTCGATTTATGAGGGGCGGCCCATGGAAATTGACAGCCCGGCCTTGGAAGACCGAGCTTTCGAGATGGAGGAGTGGCTGAGCCTGGGCTTGGGCACCGCAGGCACGTCCGGGACTGCGGCGTGGTCATTGCCTCCAGGATGTGAACGCGGTGCGTGTGCCGGGCGAGCATGGCCCCGGTGTGGATCCATGGGCACTTCTCAGGTCGGCGTTGAACCCAGCCGCCCGGTGTGCCAGTCGTTGACCCATAGGTCGCCCTCAATCTCGATGAGCGTGCGGCATGCCAGGTACCCGACTCGCCCGTCGCACAACTGGGCGGCCTGCGTGCGTTTCTTAAAGGTGGCCAGGTGCCCGGTGCCAGTCAGTTGTCCTTGGAGGCGCCGCCCAACCGCTCCGAGCAGTCCTTTGGCGCCGCTTCGGGCACGCCCAAGAGCCCTTGTGCAACACAAGTGGCTGGCGTGTTATATGATTTTGAAGTCCCCCATCTTACCGGTGACTTCATCTCATCATGTCCAGACCCCGGCACTACGTGCCCTGCATCTCACGGAATGTGGTCTGTGCCCTGTACCATGAAGCCCGTCACCGGCGAAAGCCGATGACGCGGCTCGTGGATGAACTGCTGACCCTGGCCCTTCAAGGGACTAAGGGATGGCAGCTGGCCCAAGTACAGGCGCAGACCTCATCCGTGATGCCAGAGCATCCAGAACACGCTGCCACCGCTTCCAAGCGGTAGCCAGCCCCACGCCTTTCATCCTGCACCTCCGAACCCGGCCTTGCGCCGGGTTTTTCGTTTCAGGGGCGGAAGGTTCATCCCACACCTAACCCATCGAAAGGAACCCAACCTCATGGCAGTCAAACTGTCCGCCAACTACAGCAAGAAACTCGGCTTGCCCGGATTTAGCTCACACTCCTTCAGCGCTTCTGTTGAAGTGGAACTCACCGATCTCTCCCAGGTGGAGGCCGAATGCCAGAAGCTCTACCAGCTTCTTCAGCAATCAGTCGATCATGAGATCCAGCAAGTCGGCTTTGTTCCCGGGGAGTTCTACGGCATTGATGCCGTGGGCCAAGGCAGCAACAACGGCCACCGGCCTCAATATCCCAATGGAAGCGGCAACGGCTACTCCCGCCATGGGAACGGTCGCCACCCTCAGTCCAATGGTCATTCCCGGGCCAGCAATGGCAACG
>JAEYUU010000194.1 GCA_023429545.1 Verrucomicrobiota bacterium | reverse complement strand
GTTCCTTCTCGGTGACCTTGCGCCAGGGCAGGTCAATCTTCTCCACCCGGTGCGCCAGCAGGGCTCCCGTCACCGGTTCAAGCTTGGCGCCTTCATAGGCTTCTTCCCAACCACGCACCACACGCCGGGCCACTTCTTCCAAGCGGGTGAGGCCGCGCAGCCGGCGCATGCGTTCATCAGCGGCTTTGCCATACATGGGGCGTGGCACCTGGTCACCACCTGCGCCCGTCCAGGCCAGGATGTGAAGATCCTTCCCATGACGCTCGCGCAACTGGCGGCGCACTGGATCCCAGAAGTCCGCGTGAATGACTTTGAGTCCCTCCACCTCCTGGGATGGGCAGGGCACATTCACCGCCGTGGCGATGAGCTGGTCATTCATGTCCCAGAAGAAGAGCACATCCAGATTGTGGTCCTCGTAGCCTTCAATGCCGCGAAAATCCGGCACATTGGTGGCTCCGTACATTTTCGCGCTCCCGTCCGCATACGTAGCGCGCCGGTTTTGCGCAATCACCGCCTGCCCCTGCCCCCATCCCGCCTTGCCAGGCTTCCGTTGTGTCCAGCTCTGCACCGCGGCTTCCACAATACGATCCGCCATGAAGGCGGTGTATTCCTCCGGCTTCATCACTTCACTGCCGATGAGACGATAGCGCTCGCCTTTCATCGTCACCGGCGCCGTATGCGTGTGGGTCGCATTCAGGAACAGCTTGTTCAGGTCGAACCCGGGAATCTTGTCCTTTGCTTTCTCCCGGACGATCTCAATGACGCCTTGCCGGATGGCAACGATGTCACATGAAACCATGATGGCTTGATCCAGTACTTGATCACCCTCCCGCGATTCCAGGGCCAGAGCGGTGGCAAAAATGGGCGTCTCCGCTTTTTGAGAAATGCGTGTATGCATCTGGCCATCGAGAGGCACGGGACGGTCCGGAGTGATAGCGATGGTCGCCGCACCGATGTGCAACTCGGAAGCGGGGGTGACCTGGGCAAAGGCTAGCAGCAAGACGGCTATGCCAACGAATTTGAACGGATGGTGGAGCAATGTCTTCATGAGGTTGAGAGATGAATGCTGAGAAAACGTGAAAGCCGAAAGTGAAGGCACAAGCACGCGACACGCGTCTGGGCTATGGCTTGGCCTTGAACTTCCGTCCGATCGAAACCGCTTCCTTCACGCTTGCGGAAGGACCGCCATCCCCGCCCACGGCGAGGAAGCGGAATCCTTGGGCAAGCCGCTTCTCCACGTCACCGGCTCCACACAGCGTCCCGAGCGGCACACCGGCCTGCTTGCACGCGGCCACCACTTTTTCGATGGCTGTTTCCACCGCCGGATCACCCAGGGGAACTCCGAGTGAGAACGCCAGATCAGAAGGCCCAAGGAAGAGTCCACTGACTCCAGGCGTGCGCGCTATCGCAAGGCAGTTCTCCACGGACTCCTTGGTCTCAATCATCAGCCACAGGGCGAGTTCGCCTTTGGGATCCAGCGGCCACACGTCCGCCCGCTGGGCATACTCTGTTCCCGAGAGTCCCCAGTATCGTGCGGCCCAGCCGTAACCCACACCGCGCTTGCCCGCAGGCTCATAGTCAGGCACGCCGTTCAACTGCGGAAAGCGACAGGCCTGCACCATGGCCCGCGCGTCTTCGGGAGTGTCAACATGCGGCACCACGATGCCCATGGGACCGAGGTCCAGTACCTGCTTGATCACGAACTGGAGTTGCTCACGACCCGCTGCAGGGACACGCACGAAGGGCACTACTCCCGGCTGGAGATTTCCCTTCTTGAGGATTTCCGTCTTGCTCACCATGCCGAGCAGGTAGCCTTCGAGCCGGGTCGGATCGAAAGGAGAATGCTCCAGATCCACGATCACGAAGTCCAAACCGCTGCTCGCTATCGCCGCACCGTTGCGTGTGGAGACAATGGATGAAAAGACACCGAACGCAGGCTTCTTCGCCTCCATGAGCTCGATGTAGCGGTTCAGTCTCGGCGCGCTGGGGGCTGCAGGCTCCAGGCTGAAAACCGTACCCGAGGACAGCGCCATCACGGAAAGGAGAAGGAGAGATTGGGCATGTATCATGATCGTGAGGCGAATGAATACTCTTCGTTACTGACCGGCCTTACTGGCAATCGTGCGGGATGCTATTTAAGCGTGAGACTCTCCTGCTCCCGAAAGCATCGGCAGCGTCCCCGGCAATTCACCATCCCAGCCGTTGAAGGCATTCGTGTCATCGTAGCGCCGCTTGTAGCCGCAGTCCCCGCCCGGCACGATGTGCAGCAGACGACACGACGGGCGTCCGCCGGGGTCATTATCCACACAAAACAGCTGATTGGCGCGTATCGGTGAATACCTTTACCAAGTCTGTCTCAGGACCTTTGTACTCAGCGGGACGATGATGGGTGTGCGACTCGACGACAAAGAGACGGTTCCGCTTGTCCACGGCGATGCCAATGGGCGAGACGATCTGCGGCTCTGCTGCCACCAACTCCACCCGCAACTGCTGATCGCGCGCCACCGGCATGGGTATTTCCGCGCCTTTCACCGGCATGGCAGCAGAAGAGCAGACAAGGCCCAAGGCCATGCATGCGGCACCCTTTCCGATGTTCGAATCGAAAATCATGTTTTGCCACGTGGGCCGGTGGGAGTGTGAGAGTGACATGGACATCAGAGCTTGCGGTCGGGTTGCGGGATGGGAGGAGAGTCTTTGCCAAAGGCAGAGCGCAGGTAGGCGAGCACGTCACGGATCTGGTCCGGCTTGAGCACGCTGCCAAAC
>JAEYUU010000171.1 GCA_023429545.1 Verrucomicrobiota bacterium | reverse complement strand
TCCTTTTCCCACGCCGAGTAGGCCTCAAGGAAACCCACGCTGGCGACCAGCGAGCGCAGTCCGCCGAGCGTGGCCAGGAACATCTGGCCGAAAACCTCCTGCCAGCTCACCTGGGGAGGGGATTCCTTCAGCCCCTGCTCCCGCAGCCCATTAGTCATGGCCTGCTCGAGCGGCAGGCGGAACATGCCAAACGCCAGAAACAGGCCGATGCCGAGGATGCGTTTGTTCATCGTGGGGCGGTCCGGTTCAGAGTTCCTTCTCCACGAAGAAAAGATGTGAGATCAGGAGATACGCAGCCACATAGATGACGGCGTACCCGGTCAGTTCGGCAACCACCGGGAGCGGAATGGCCGCTCCCTGGGCTGCCGCAGTCGAAAGATCAAACATGCCAAGGTCAGGGCAGACGATGGCGAGAAGGCCCCCCACGGCTTTTTCGGTCCACCCGTACAGGTCCTTGAGCACCCATTCCCTCATCAAGGCGACGCCAAATCCCGCCACGGTGAATGCGGCCGAGGTGATGATGGTGAAAAGCGTGGTGCTGGCAAAGGTGGAGATGAGCAGCGTCATCGCCGTGACAACCGACGCCCGGAGAAAGGCCATCCACACCTCCGCATGCACGCTCCAGGTGAGGCCGTATTTCCGGATACTTGTTTCCACGAAGGCGATGTTCTCAGGTGTGGCTGCCTGCTGCTGCTGGAGCGCCGCGATCATCGCTGAGGTGAGGGTCTCCTGCTTGAGCCACAGCACCAGGGAAAAGATGAGGTCCATCATCAGGAGGCCCGCGCCAATCAGCATGATCACGCCGAGGAGCTTTCCCAGAAGGTACTCATACCGTGGTACCGGCTTGCTGAGGATGGTGTAGAGCGTCCGGTCCTCCAGGTCCCTTGGCAGCAGAAGCGCCGTGGCCGTGATGGCAAACACAATGGAGGACACATGCATGGCCCCGCTAAGGGACCAGTCCTTGAGCTGCTTGAGCTGCTGCTCCGGGCTCAGCTTCGGGAAGACGAAGGCGGCGCCCAGCACCACAAGGCAGAAGACTGCGAGGAAGGCCAGGATGCGCATGCGCAGCAACTGGGTGGCGGTGTGCATGGCAAGGGTCCACACGCGGCTCGGAGAGAATGCCGCATACTGCCGGGGAGCGGGGGAGGTGGTGGTCTGATCGGTCATGACTTGTCCTCCTCACCCGTCTGGGTGGTGCATTCGAGAAAGAGTTTTTCCAAGGTGGTGTGCGGGCGTTCCATGGAGACAATGCGGCTCCCGCCATCTTTCTCCACGAGCGCCCGGATGGCTGCCAGAGTCTGCGGCGAGGCGTTTTCCACAAGGATCTCTGTCTGGTTCTCCACGGAAATGAGTTCGTCCAGATTGCCTTCACGGACCATGGTGCCGTTCGACATGATGCCTACGCGGTCGCACACCTGCTGGATCTGTTCCAGAAGGTGGGACGTGACCACGATGGTGATGCCACGCTGCTTCAGTTCGAGAATGAGATCCCGTATGCGCCGGGAGGCCATGGGGTCCACGCCAGCGGTGGGCTCATCCAGTATGAGCAGACGTGGTCCGTGAATCAGGGCCTGGGCCAGACCTACACGCTGGAGCATCCCCTTTGAGTAACCACCCACGCGGCGAGTTGCGGCGTGTTGCAGGCCGGTGAGCGTGAGCATTTCCTCGGTCCGGTCCTTGAGGCCGGAGCCGCGCAGGCCGCACAGCTTCCCGTAAAAAAGTAGAGTCTCCCGCCCGGTGAGGTGCTTGTAGAAGTAGGGGTTCTCCGGCAGGAAACCGATGTCTGCGCGCCCCGCCACCTGCTCGCTGCTCTCGCCAAAGATGCGCACCTTCCCCTCGTTGGCCCGCAAGAGGCCGAGCATCACCTTCATGGTGGTGGACTTCCCGCAGCCGTTGGGTCCGATGAGCCCATAGACCTCACCTGGTTGCACTGTGAAGGAGAGATCGCGCACCGCCACCAGCGGTTCAGAGCGGAAGCCGGTCTTGAAGGTCTTGGTCAGGTGCTCCACCTCCACGGCGGGCGGTGGCGCTGGGCTTGTTGGGTCCATGCGGGCGTCAGAGGATGATGCTGAAACCTCTGACTCCTGTCATTGCTGGAATGTCATGAGTCTCCACATTTTTGATGTTTCCGCCCAGCGAGCTGTTCTCGATTTCTTCGAGGAATGCCTCCAGTTCCTCAGCATCCTCCGACATCGCCTGAAGCTCCACGCGGCCATCCGGCAGGTTCTTCACCCAGCCCAGCACTTCGAATCCGCCTGCAATGCGCTTCACCGTGTAGCGGAATCCCACCCCCTGCACCCTGCCCTTGTAAAATACCTGTCTGGCTGCCATTCCCACCAAAAAAGCCGGGGCAGGGGGAAGATGCAAGGCTGGAATGTCTTCCGCACAAGCAAGGACGGCGAGAAAACTCCCACACCGGGGGTGACATTGGGTGGTTTTCGGCTATGCGTACAGGCTGCATTCGTCCCGGGTCTGCCTGGAACGGATGTGCACCTGTCTTCAATCCCCCCATCCCTGTCTTCATCTTTTCATGACCGCTCTTACCGTCAAACCACGCTCGCGACTCTTCCACGGCCACGAATGGGTCTATGCCAGCGACATTCAGAACATTGCCGGCAGCGCTGAGCCGGGAGACGTGGTCATGCTGAAGGATGTGAAGGGCAAGCCCCTTGGGAGCGCGATCTACAATCCCAAGTCCCAGATTGTCGCCCGCCGCTTCTCCTACCGGAAGCAGGATCTCGACAAGGAATTCTTCCTCCGCCGCATTGAGCGTGCGCTCAACTATCGCAAGTCTCTTCCGCTGGACCAGAATTTGTGCCGCATCGTGTGGAGCGAATCCGACGGTCTGCCCGGTCTCATCGTGGACCGCTACGGCGATCATCTTGTCATCCAGGCGCTGACCTTTGCCATGTCAATCCGCCAGGACCTCATTGTCGCCGCCCTGGTCGAACTCTTCCAGCCCAAATCCATCACGGCCCGCAACGACTCGCCAGTGCGCAAAGCGGAGGGGCTGGAGCTGGAGAAGACCTGTCTGCACGGCACCACGCCAGCACCCTTTGAGTACAAGACGCGCGGCATGGTCTTCCAGGTTGACCTCATGGAGGGCCAGAAGACCGGCATGTACCTCGACCAGCTCGACAACTACTCAGCCGTCGCCCGTCACGCCAAGGGGAAGCGGGTGCTTGACTGCTTCACCAACCAGGGTGGCTTCGCCCAGGCCGCCGCGCTTGCCGGTGCGCGTGAAGTCATCGCCGTGGATGTGAGCGAGACCGCAGTGGAGATG
>JAEYUU010000160.1 GCA_023429545.1 Verrucomicrobiota bacterium | reverse complement strand
GGCCATTGGGTCGTGGAGGCGAACACGGATACCGAACTCGCCTTTGCCACGCGCGGTGTGCAGCCGATCGATGCGCGCCGCCCTCCGGCGGTGGAAGGTTATGCACCGCAGCATCGGGTCATCGCGGCATACGGCCATGGGGGAGGGGAACATGAGATCCGCCTCACCGCGACGCGTCATGCTCCGGCCACCCTGGCGGGCATGGTGCTAGTTCATCTGCGCATGACCAGCGTGCTCGGGCAGGATGGTTCCGCGCGGCACGAGGCCGTCTTCACCCTGCGGCACAATGGACGTCAGTTCGCCACCGTCCGCCTGCCCGAGGGTGCCGGACTGCTCAGCGCTCTGGTGGATGGCAAGGCGGTGAAACCCGTTAAGGCGGGGGCGAATGAAGTGCGCATGCCCCTGGCGTCAAGGATTGGAGACACCGCACCGGTGGAGGTGAAAGTGATGTATGATATACCATCAGGCGCCTGGGGAGGCAGCGGTCGCGTGGCGCTCACGCCGCCCACACTGGGTGCGGAGGTGCCCGTGATGGAAACCGCGTGGAAGGTGTTTGCTCCCGCGGGATTCACGCTGCGTCATGACGGCAGTGGGCTGGAGGAGGAGAAGGTGATGGATTTTGCACCGCGTGCCCCGGGAATCCTGGAGGGTCTCTTTGGAGGTTTTGCGTACGCAAACTCGAAGCGAGCGGAGGCTCCGGTGGATTTTCTCCCGGGTGGGTCGGCTCCGATCACCGAGGCGACTGCCTCACAGCGTGAGAATGAGGTGCGCATCATCACAGAGAAGCTAAACCGCATCATCCTGCCAACGGTGCAGTTCAGTGGAGTGTCGGTGGAAGAGGCCATCGCGTTCTTGCGGATCAAAGCGCGAGAGCATGGATCGTCGGGAGGCATCAACATGATCATCAAACCGGGCGCAGCGCCATCCACTGCCACCATCAGCCTGGATCTCAAGGATGTGCCTTTTCTGGAGGCGCTTCGCTATATAACAGAGCTCGGAGGCATGAAGTACAAGATTGAGCCGTCCCTCGGGCCGGGGAGGCCGGGTGCCGTTGTCGTAGTTCCCATGAGTGATGTGGCTTCGGAAATGTATGTCCGTCAGTTCAAGATGCCTCTGGCACACCTGCTGGCACTCAAGGACAAGGCGCGTCCAGGAACAGGAGCTGCCGCCCCAGTGGATCCTTTTGCTCCGACAGGCGCGAAAAAAGCGGACGGTGAAGTATCCGAGGTGGATGCCTTCAAAGCACAAGGCGTGCCTTTTCCTGAAGGCTCCATGCTGCGTTATGATCGAGATACGCAGACGCTGGTTGTGAGCAATACCCAGCCGAATCTCGACATGGTGGAGACGGTGGTGAACAGCCTGAAGCCTCCCGAAGATCTCTACGAGACAGTCGATGAGATGATCGTCACGCGAGCCGGATATGGAACCAATGCCGGAGCTTACTATTCAGACAAGATGTCGAAGATCATCTTTCCCACCGTGCAGTTTCAGGGCGCCTCGATCGAGGAGGCGATTGAGTTCCTTCGCATCAAGAGCAGGGACTACGACAATCTTGAGAGAGACGCCTCCAAGAAAGGTGTCAATCTCATCATCAAGCCCGGAGCGGCGCCATCTTCGGCGACCATCTCATTGGACTTGAAGGACGTTCCTATGTCGGAGGCGCTGCGCTACATCACGGAGTTGGGAGGGATGAAGTACAAGGTCGAACCCTATGCCGTGGTGGTGGTGCCGATTTCGGATGTGGCGACCGAGATGTACACGCAGACTTACAAGGTGCCGCCCACCTTCTTTTTGGCACGGCAAACCTCGGCACGGCAAACGGCCAGGGATGTTTTGAGCGCCCAGGGCATTCCATTTCCAGACGGAGCTTCTGCGGTATTCCTTCCAGCGAATAGTCAATTGGTTGTGCGGAACACACAGCCGTCGTTGGATTTGATTGAGCTATACGTGGAGCAACTCAGCGTTACTACTCCCTCCGAACAGGCTCGTCGTGCCGCATTCAACCGCACCAAGTCCGGCTTGGTCCCGCTGGAACTGGAGCTGCCCACCAGCGGCCAGGTGATCACGTTGAATGGGCATCAGCGCCCCAAGGAGTTCACGCTGCACTATCTCTCATGGGAGCGGCAGATGGCGCGTACGAGTTTGTTGGTGCTGCTTGGCGCCGCCTTCTTCTGGGTGTTGCGAGGTGGACGAGTTTGGATTCTTACCTTTGCGGCAGTGCTGCTGCTCAAATGTGTGCCGATTCTGCTCCTTCCGACTTGGGGCGCAGCATGTCATGCGTTGCTCCTTGGCTGGCTGATGGCGCTGACCATCTGGCTGCTGTGGAGGATGGCGTGCTGGTGGAAGCGAAGAACCGAAGCGTCTGAAACCGCGCAGGGCAGGGAGGTGGTGGCATGAGAATGATTTTTGCACAGATGTACAAGATGATACCGGTGGCCATGGTCGTTTGGTCCATGGTTGGTATTGCTGGAGCACAGCAGCAGACGCCACCGCCGCCGGATGCCGCGGCGCACACGGTGATCGTGCCTTTCGATCCCGCCAAGCCGCTTGGGGAGCAGAAGGCGAACCGATTCTACCTCGATTACCAGACCTTCCAGCAGTTGTGGTCGCAGGCCAAGGAGCACCGGCGTCCCGAAAAACCGCCTGCGGATGGCACCAGTGGCGTCACCATGAATCTCGCCCTGCATGAGGTTGAGGTGAAGGAGGACGCACTGCTCGTGACCAGCCGGTTCCGCATCGGTTCGCGCGGGAAGTGGCAGTCCACCAAGCTGCCGCTGTCCATTGCCGGAACGGACGCAGCGGACTGGACACTGGACGGGCGCGCCGCGCCGATCAAAGAGGGAATCATCCTGCTTGAGAGTCCTGGTGCGCATGAGGTGGAGGCAAAGGTCTCCGCAGGCCTCACGCGGGGCTGGCAGCAGGCGTCGCTGAATTTTCCTTCCGGCGTGGCCGGACTGTTGCGCGTGAGCGTGCCGCTCTCGGATGGGATGCCCGACTTCGGGCAGGATGCCCAGCCTTCTCTGGTGTCAGAAGAGTTGCGGGAGGGCAGGAGGGTGTTCACCTTTTCGCTGACCCAGGGTGGCGCCCTGATTCTGAAGCGCCAGGCCGCACGTCGCGTAAGTGATCAGACAGCACCCGCCG
>JAEYUU010000079.1 GCA_023429545.1 Verrucomicrobiota bacterium | reverse complement strand
CCGTGGTACTGCCATCCCTGGGCCTGGGGTCTTGGCTTCGGACTGCTCACGCTGGTCTTCATGAAGGATGTGTTCGGCGCCGCCGCGCCCGCGCTGGTGAAGAAGCCGCTCGATTTTGCCGAGCTCTTCGAAGACAAGGCCAGCGCCCTGATGGCCAGCACGGCCTTTGTGCCGCTCATCGCGCTCGCCATGGCGCAGGTGAATGCCATTCCTCTGCAGGACGCCGCCACGAGCATGACCATGCCGGCCGAGCTGGGCTTTGCCACAGCCACGCCACAGCTCGCACTGATGGACATCCCCTGGGTGCGCGTCGCCATCTACACACCGGTGATGATTGTGTGCTTCCTGGTGGTTTGGCTTTCCTCACATGCCATCAACGTGCTCATCGCGCTCTCGCCATTCGGTCTGGTGGATGTGGCGCTGAAGATTTCCAAGCTGGCCCTGCTGGTGCTGGTCACCGGGGCTTCGCTTATTCACCCGCTGCTCGGGCTTTTGATCTGCCTGCCGATCATCGCACTCGCCGCGTATCTTTCTGGCTGGGCGTTTCGCTTCACGGTGTTCGGCACCATCTTCGGCTGGGACCTGCTGCTCTGCCGCAAGGCTGATATGGAAAGTCTGAAGGAGGGCGTGCGTTGCTTCACCGCGCGCAAGGCAAATGGCCTCCCTGTCCGCACCTATGGAAAGCTCAAGGTGAATGCGCTGGGCATGCACGTCTTCCATCATCGCGCCTGGCTCATCCTGCCTGCTCGCGAGGTCGCTCTCGAGCAGCCCTTGGACGGCCTCACCCACGGCATGCTGCATCCCACCATTACACGGAGCGATCTGCAAGGGCGCGCGCGTGCGGCCTTCCTGCTCTCACCGCGCTATCGCCACTGCGTGGAGGAAATCGGGGGCCATCTGGGCATTCAAAGCTTTGCCGACAGCCCGCTGCGCCGTGGCATGAAGGCTGTGAAGGTGTGGTTCACGGACGTGGCGATCACCAGCCGCACGTTCATAGAGCGGAGTTCGGTGCAGGCCACCTCACAGGCCCTGCCGAAACTACAGTAGCAGCGCGACGCACTTCGCGACCGCATTATTGAAGCGTGCTTGGGGATATCACGCCCTTGATATTCAATCTCTGCCGAACATCGGGGGCATTGATATTGAATTGATATTTAGCGTCCTTTTTCCCTGCGTGCGTGAAATTTATTGCTGCTGTAATCAACACACTCACCAGGGGCTCTCCACCCGAATATGTACTGGCTTACCTCGATTCTCACCGGCCTCGTCACTGCGGCCGCCATCTGGTGGATTCACCAGCGTTACGCTCCATGGCTCAAGACTGCTGAGGCAGTCCTTGCTCAAAAGGAGGATATCGCAAGGTTGCTAGATCTCGTCGAGTCGCTGAAGTCTCAACAGACGCAGGCGGCCGCCAAAGAGGCGGATCGTCCCAAACCATCCATCGAGAAAAACACTGCGGTCACGCGCATTCAATTCGAGGCGGAGTTCCGCATGTACCAGGAAGCGCACGCCCTCGCCCATGAAGTGGTCGCCGCCCAGGCCAAAATCTTCCCGGATGAGTCCTTCATGATGGCGCCCGCGGAGGAGACCCAGAAGAGATTCGTCAGCGCCCAGATGAAGTTGACGGAATGTCTGGCGAAGGGCGAGCCCTTCTTCGAGGCACGTGTGTTTGACTGCTACAAGCTGCTTGAGGAACTGATCTTGAACCAGAAGGTCGCCTTGTTGCAGTCCCACGGTGGAGACCGCAAGAATCGCAAGACGGACCGCAAAGCCATCGTGCTCGCGCTGCAGAAATGCGCGGACGTGATCCGAAACCGCATCTCGACGGTGGTGGTGCTGTCTCCCTGAGCGAGTGCCGCTCGCTCCAGGGCGCTAGAACCACTTCTTCCTGCCCTGCACGTACGTGCGGTCGAAGTCCTCCTGGGACATCGTGAGGTAGATGATGCCTTCAATGATGCCGATGATCCCCACGACCATGCTGGCGATGCCGCAGGTAATGAAGCCCGCGCCCAAGCTGACAGCCAGCATGATGATACCCTCCGTTTGGAAGCCCATGATGAACTTGTGAATCCCCAGCGATCCCAGCAGGATAGCGCAGATGCCCGCCGTGGTCTTGTCCACCTTGTTTCCAGCGATGGGGGTGCCATAACTCGGCTGCGCGGGAGGCACAGCGGCAACCAGCTCAGGCCTCACGGAGATCGCTGCGTCGCCGAGAAGCTCAAAGTCCACACGATTGCCCGCCATGGGAACGCCCGTGCCCTTCCACTCCGGCCCCTGGAACGAATAACGGTTGCCATCGTCCGCTGCGATCCATCCACGATTCTCGGCCACTGAAAAGTCCTGCAGAGTGCCCTTCATGTACTGTCTTTTAGCGCACGCATCTGCGCGTGGCAACAGGGAACGAACGCTCGCACCTACGTCGTCGTCTTGCACAATTCCGCGCACACCTTGGATCCCGCTTTCGCGCCCAAGGCCACCCATCCGCTCCCGCGGCACGCGGCGCGCAAAGCACTGAGCTTCTCCTGAGGCGTCTTGCCGGTGTTGCCTTTGAGCGGGCTGGCGAGACCGAGGGCAAGTCCCAACTGGATCCATTTGCTGGAGAGCAGCGATTGCCTCAAACGGCTGAGCGCATCGAGGGCCTCACGATCAGACTTCTCTCTTGCGACGGATTGCTTGAGCTCCGCCACGCGTCTCGCCAGCACGCCGCTGCCTGCGACTTCCGATGTCGCTCCGCCAAGCGCGGTGGTCAGCTCCTTGTTGGGGAATACCTCCATCTCCGGTCCGCCGAGCGAGGCCATGACAGACTCAAGCTCGGCATCGTCCGCGTTCGCGGCGAGCTGCGCCAGCGCCACCTGCACCAGGCCCGCATGCAGGCTGCTGATGCTGTCCCACGTGCCGCGCAAGTAGCGGTAGAACCGGCTGCGGAATGCCGGGTCGTCGCGCAAGCGGGCTGCATGATGCTTGTAGAGATCGAGCTGCAGCCGGACCATCTCCTTGATGAGCGGTTCCGGTTTCGTGGAGATGGTGTTGCTGCCGTGCACGCGATATTCCAGCAGCACCTCCGGCACGATCTGGATCTGATCCTCCAGAGCGGCCGTGGAAAGAAAAAAGTAGTCGTGAATGAAGCGATAGTCCCGCATCGGATTAGCGACCAGATAGGACGAACGCGCGAACACATTGGTGGTGGTGGCGATGAAATTCGCCTGGCCCAGCCATTCGGGAACCTCCACGCCATCCCGCGCGCCCAGGGCCCATGCGCCATGAAACCATCGCGAGCGTGGCGCATCCTCCGGCATGGGAGATCCTTCCCCATCGATGACCCGCAGCTTCGTGGAGAATACGGCTTTCTCAGGATGCTCACGCGCGCTCCGCAGGCACTGCGCCACGCGATCGGGAAGGTGGCGGTCATCCGAGTTGAGGATGCCAATGAAATCGCAATCCGTCGCCGCTTTCGCGATCAGCTCATTGATCGTGTTGTGCGCGCCACGGTTCTCCCGCGCGCTCACTTCCACGCCTCGACTCTCAAATGATCGCAGCACGGCCACGGAGTCGTCCTTCGAACCATCATCAATCACCAGGATGCGATCCGGTCGCCGTGTCTGCGCAAGCACGGATTCCAGTGCCTCGCCCACATAGCAGGCGTGGTTGTAGCAGGGGATGACGATGGCGACGCGCTCAGACATTCGATTGCGAAAGGGAAACCAACTTCTCAAGCCAAGCGCGCTCCTGCGCGCTGCGATCTTCGGCGGACGCGATGTTGCGCAGCTTCAGCTTCACCGGTCCCAGGTTGAGCTTGCGGTGCGTGGGCGGCTTTTGCAGCCTGAGCACATCCTCCACGCCAGGGGGCATCATGCCGCGCAGCTTCTCATCGGAAACGCTCACCAGGTCAAAGTCCGCCAGCAGCCTGGCGAGTGTTGCACGACTGACCGGCGGCGCATCTTCTATGGCAGCAGTCGCGCACAGGCCGATCAGTTTCTTCACCAGCCACACACTCACCACGGCATCGGCACGAAAGGCATGCACCACCTTCACTCCGCGCTTTGGCAGCGATTCCGCGAGCCACACGGCACGACGTGCCTGCCGGTAAAATTCTTCGCCATCCAGGGCATCACCCACGAGACTGCGCAGCTTTTCAATCTGCTGCCTCCAAGCAGTTCTCCGCAGCCACAGGCTTTCCAGCACCACGGCATCGGGAATCCACTCGAGCTTGTTGAGCAACCCCTGGGAAAGCACTTCGGCGCTCCCGGTGGTGCCACCCGTGATGACGCGCAGCCGTTCTTCGTTTGTGATAGATTGCAGGGCGGACGTTTCGGCATCGGTGCCATTTATCACATACACGATCGGCGATTCCACGCGCGGCGGTGATGATTGTAGCACCTCGCGGAAATTCTCCCCCAGAGCGCCGGCAGTCACCGAAAGGGCAAAGAGCATATCCGCATGCTTGCGGCCCGCCTCGCCCATGCGTACGCGGAGTTCCGGCTGCGCAGCAAGTTGCGCCAGTGCATCTGCCATGCCCGCTTCATCCTTGGGCTCCACGAGCAAGCCCGTCTCACCATGGCGCACCATCTCTGGAATGCCGGCCACCGTAGTACTCACCACGGGCAGGCGGCACGCCATGGCCTCGGTGATGACGGTCGGAAGAATATCTGAAGCACCTTTCCAATCGACGATGCTGGGCAACACAAAAACGTGTGCTTCCGCGAGCTCGCGTTTGATCTGCTCCTGACTGCGAATGCCCAGCAGCTTCACTTGCTGTTGCAATCCGGCATTCGCGATTTGCATCTCCAGTTCTTCGCGCGCGGGGCCGCTGCCGATGATGCGCAGCTCGGCCTTCACGCCCTTCTGCTTCAAGAGCGCAATCGAGGGAATGAGATGCTGGAAGCCCTTGAACTCAATCAAGCGACCCACGCTTACCAGGCGCAAGGGGATGTCACTGGCGCCCGGCCGCGCCACGGGGAAATCATCCAGCTCAATGCCGTTGTAGATGCGCCGGATCCTGGCTTCGTTGCCTGGACATGTCTGGCAGAGCAAACTGCGCGAGAAGTCACTCACGGCCACTACGAACTCGGACTCTCGCACCATTTCGCGCAGCAGATCGTCGCTGCCGAGGTCGACCATGAAGTCCTGTGCATGCGCAGTGAAACTGAAGGTGAAACCGAGCTTCTTGAGAAAGAGCGCCGAATGTGTGGCGCGGTTGGCGAAGTGCACATGCACATGAGTCACTCCCAGCGAGCGCAGCAACGGCGCGAAATGCCAGGCATTGCGGGCCCGGGTGCGGGATTTGAAGGACTTCCCGTAGCGCGTGTCGTGTTCCTTGATGAGCGCTCCCAGTTTCTCTTCGAATGCTGGCTGCTTCGCTTGCGCCTCCACCACATCCTCCGGGGCCGGATAGTGGGTTTCCGCTCGCAGGCGGTCGAGCCGCTCATGCCGGAAGGAGTCCGGCGGCGGATTCAACGACACCACCTCGAGATCAAAGCCCATGACTTCGAGCGCTAGCATCTCCGAGTCGCAGAAGGTCTGCGAGACCACGGGGTAGCGGCTGTAGAGGTAGGCCAGGCGAGGGCGGGGCATGGACAGGAAGCATAGAGCACAGGGGGAGGGCAGCGGCGAATGAATTTGCACAGTCGGCCAGCCCCGTGCTCTGTGCTGCCAACCCATGGCAGACACCCCCACCATCGAGACCCGCGAAGAGGTCATGTTCTTCGACACCGACTGCGGCGGTGTCGTGCACAACCTGGCCTACCTTCGGATGATCGAGACCAACCGCACCCGCCTGGCCGCCCTGCTCGGGATGAAGCTGCGTGATATGGCCGAGACCCGGCTCTTCCCCGTCGTGGTGCGCACGGAAATCGACTACAAAAGACCCGCCGTGCTGGGTGATGAGCTGGTGATAGAGGGCCACCTGGAGACCGTGGAACGCGTGCGCTTCTGGTGCAGCTTCGTGATGATGCGGCCTGCCGATGGGAACGTCCTCATCACCTGCCGTCAGGCCCTGGCCCTCGTCCAGATGCCCCAAGGCAGGCCCGTGAGGCTGCCGGAGGACTGGGCGGAGCGTTTCGCGCATCTGGCGGCGGTGAAGGCGAAGCCGTGAAGACGGCATCGAGTGTGGGAGGCTTCTCCAGAAGCCTTCTACATTGGCCGCGACCACCTCACTTCAGCTCAACGTTATCAATCAGCCGTGTCGTCCCAAAGAACACCGCCGTGGCCATCAAGCCATTGCCGCTCACTTCTTCGATAGGTTCCAACGTATCCGCATCGGTGCATTCGATGTAGTCCACACGAGACAGGGGAGCACGCTTCTTCAGCACCGCGAGATACATCTCCTTCAACTTGGCAGCGCTCTTCTCTCCCTCCTGCCATGCCTCCTTCGCCTTCAGCAATCCCGCGCGTAGCGCGGTCGCTTGTACTCTCTCGTCCGCGTTGAGGTACCGGTTACGTGAGCTCATCGCCAGTCCATCCGCCTCGCGCACCGTTTCGCTGCCCACAATCTCCACTGGCACATTCAGATCCCGCACCATACGGCGGATGATGGCGAGCTGCTGGTAGTCCTTTTTCCCGAAGACCGCCGTCTCCGGCTGGAAGATGTTGAAGAGCTTCAGCACCACAGTGCACACACCATCGAAGTGACCGGGACGGCTTGCACCGCACAGCACCTTGCCCAACTTCGTCTCTAGCACGATTACCGAACGATCCGGGGCATACACTTCCTCCGCGCTGGGAGCCAGGATGGCGTCCACCCCCACGCTGGCACACTTGGCGGAGTCGGCTTCCAGTTCGCGGGGATACCTCGAGAAGTCCTCCCTGGGGCCAAACTGCAGCGGGTTCACAAAGATGCTCACCGCAACGCTGCCTTGCGGGCCGGCCAGTGCGCGCGCTTCGCGCATGAGGTTCAGGTGCCCTTCATGAAGCGCCCCCATTGTGGGTACCAGGACCAGGGGTCTGCCGGCCTCTTCGAAGTGCCAGCGGCGGAAGTCAGCGATCGTATGGAAAACGTGCATGGATTCGACTGCTGCTCTTTACGCCCAAGCCGCGCAGATGGGAATCATTTCCCTTCCGAACTCGTTTCCCCGATCTAAGGATTGCCCTTAGGATTGCAAAAAATGGTCGCAGTAGGCCCGCGGCTGCCGAACCATGGTTAATGGCAGATGCAAACAGCCGCTACCTGATTGTCTCCAATCGGCTACCCATCACGGCAGTAGTCGAGAATGGCAACCTTGAGCTGAAGGCCTCCGCTGGGGGACTGGCGACCGCGCTCAAGCATGTCTTTGGCGAAGCCAATGCCAAGTGGATCGGCTGGCCTGGGGAAACTGGCGGGCTCATGCGCAAGGCCCGGGAGCAGTTGGAGAACGGTCTGGAAAGCGCCGGCATGGTACCCGTCTATCTCGCGGCGAAGCAGGTGGAGCGCTTCTACGAGGGGTTTTCCAACGGGGTGCTGTGGCCACTCTTCCATTATCTGCTCGATACAGTGCGCGATTCCGGTCGCGATTGGGAGGCCTACCGGGAGGTGAATGAGAAATTCGCCGATGCCGTGGCTGCGGAATACAAGCCCGGCGACCGCATCTGGGTGCAGGACTACCAGCTCTGCCTCGTGCCGGGCATGCTGCGCAAGCGTCTGCCGGATGCGTCCATCGGCTTCTTCCTGCACATTCCGTTTCCTGCATCGGGTGTGTTCCGCATCCTTCCCTGGCGGCGCGAGATCCTGCAAGGTCTGCTCGGCGCGGATCTCATCGGCTTTCACACCTTCTCCTATGTGCGGCACTTCTCCTCGTGTCTGCTGCGCATCCTGGGACTTGAGAGCGATGTCGACACGGTGACGTACGAAGGCCGCCTGGTGCGCATCGGTGCCTTTCCCATCAGCATCGACACGGCACATTTTGAATCCGCCTCCGCGCATCCGGATGTCACGGCGAAAGCCGCGGAGATTCGTGAACACCATCCCGGCTGCAAGATTCTCGTGGGGGTGGACCGCCTGGACTACACCAAGGGCCTGAAACGGCGCGTGCAGGCCATCGAGCGCCTGCTGGAGAAGCACCCGGAACTGGAGGGGAAGTTCAAGTTCATCCAGGCCGCCGTACCTTCACGTGCAGGAGTGGAAGCGTACAAACTGCTGCGAAAGCAGATCGATGAACTCGTGGGTCGTGTGAATGGGCGCTTTTCTACCATCGCCTGGTCTCCGGTGCAGTATCTCTACCGCGGCCTCGAGACCACTGAGCTGCTCGCGCTCTATCGCGCTGCCGACGCCATGCTGGTGACGCCACTGCGCGACGGCATGAACCTGGTGGCGAAGGAATTCGTGGCGTGCCGTCATGATGACGATGGCGTGCTGGTGCTCAGTGAATTCGCCGGCGCCGCGTGGGAGATGGGCGAGGCCCTCATCGTGAATCCCTACAGCGAGGACGAGCTGGCCACGGCCATGCATCGCGCCCTTACCATGGAGGAACCGGAGCGCCGTTTCCGCATGCAACGTCTCCGCAAACGCGTGCGGGAATGGACCGTGCATGAATGGGTACGCCAGTTCGATGAGGCCCTCACGCTGGTCACCGCGGAAAACGCGGCTTGGCACCGCACCATGTCCATCACGGACGAGGCACGGAAGCGAATCCACACCGCCGCGACCCTGGTGCTGGTGCTCGACTATGATGGCACGCTCGTGCCTTTCGCGCCCACTCCGGAGCTCGCCTTCCCGGATCCGGAGCTTCTGTCACTGCTCACGCAGCTCAGCATACGACGCGGCACCGAGGTGCACGTGGCCAGCGGACGCGACCGCTTCACTCTGGAGAAGTGGCTTGGCCATCTGGGGATCGCGATGCATGCGGAGCATGGTTTCTGGGCGCGCCCACGAGGATCCTCCGAGTGGACCACGGC
>JAEYUU010000054.1 GCA_023429545.1 Verrucomicrobiota bacterium | reverse complement strand
CCGTAGAGCAGGATGACGATCGCGAAGAGCACGAGCACGAAGTAGAAGGCAATGGTCCGTGCCGCCTCCTGCTGGGCGCGGAACTCGCCCTCGAAGCTCGGATAGTAGCCCTCCGGGAAGTCGATCTTTTCCTTCACCTCCTTCTCCCAGCGTTGCACGATGGACTGCAAGTCGCGTTCACTCGTGTTCGCGCTGATGACGATGCGGCGCTGGGTGTTCTCACGGTTGATGACATTCGGTCCCCTGCTCTCGCGGATATCCGCGACGAGGCGCAGGGGCACGCGGCGTCCGCCGGAGGCCTCCACGAGCACGTCGCCGAGTTTTTCCGGCGAGTCACGCCACTCAGGAGGCAGGCGCAGCACGAGGTCCACGCTGCGCTCGCCTTCACGCAACTCGGTGAGCGCGGTGCCACCGATGAGGGCGCTCATCTGCTCATTGAGCGCTCCGGGCTGGATGCCATACGCCATGGCACGATCGCGGTTCACCTCAATCTTCAACTGCGGAATCGGCACCTGGGCTTCCAGGTACACATCCGTGAGGCCGGGAATCTTCTGTCCAATGTCGCGTATCTGCGTGCCTTTCTCACGCAGCACGTCGATGTTCGGGCCGAAGACCTTCACCGCAATCTTCGCGCTCACGCCGCTGAGCATGTGACTGAGACGGTGACCGATGGGCTGGCCCACATTCACCGCAGTGCCAGGGATGGTGGCCAGCTTTTCGCGGATCTCCTTGAAGACCACATCACGCGGGCGTCCGCCTTCATCGAACTCCACGTCGAACTCATTCACGCTCACGGGCACCACATGGTCATCACGCTCGGCGCGACCGGCGCGGCGGCCCACGCTCTTCACCTCGGGGATTTCCATCAGCAGGCGCACACCGACTTCACCCACCTCATTCGTCTGTGCGAGCGAAGTGCCCGGGGCATTCGCGAGGGAGATGGTGGCGCTACCTTCATTGAAGGACGGCAGGAACTCCTTGCCCATCACGGGATAGAGAAGCAGCGCAGCCACCATGAGAGCGCCCACGATGGCGAGCACCACGAGCGGTGCGCCCAAGGCGGCACGGAGGAAGGTGTGGCGCACCAGATTTTTCATCGCACGCACCACGAAGCCATCGCCATGGTCCTTGCCTTCCTTCGGACGAAGCAGGAGTGAGCACATCACGGGAATGACCGTGAGCGACACCACGAAGGAACCTGCCATGCTCACCATGGTGGCGATGGCGATGGGCGTGAAGAGGCGACCCTCCAGACCTTCCAATCCGAGCAGCGGGAGGAACACCAGGATGATGAGCACCGTGGCGTAGAGGATGGAGTTTCGCACCTCACCGGAGGCGGTGGCGATGACCTCCATGCGAGGCTTTGGACTCGGCAAGGATGCATTTTCACGGAGTCGCCGGAAGACATTCTCCACGTCCACAATCGCGTCATCCACCACCATGCCGATGGCCACGGCGAGACCACCGAGGGTCATGGAGTTCACGCTTACCTCAAAGAAGCGGAATGTGAGCAGCGTGATGGCAAAGGACAGCGGCATGGCCAGCACCGTGATGAAGGTGGTGCGCAGGCTCAATAGGAAGAGGAACAGCACCACGGTCACCATGATGGCCCCATCGCGAATGGCTTCCTTCAGGTTGTCGATGGCATGCGTGATGAAGTCACCCTGGCGGAAGAGCAGCTCCAACTCCACGCCTTCCGGCAGGGTGGGCTTCAGTTCTTCCAGAGCCTTCTCGATTTGCTCCGTGAGGCGAAGCGTGTCGAAGCCAGGCGCTTTATCGATGCTGAGGATCACGCCCATCTGCCCGTTCACGCTGGCGTCGCCGCGCATGATCTGCACGCCGTAGTCCAGTGTGGCCACGTCCTGCAGCAGGATGGGGCGGTCCTTCACCACCTTCACCACGGTCTTGCCCAGCTCCTCCAGGCTGGTGCTCATGCCAAGGTTGCGCACCATGATTTCCTTGGGCCCAGCCTGCAGGAATCCGCTGGTGGCATTCCCCGCTGCTTTCGCAGTGGCGATGTTGATTTCCTCCAGGCTCACCCCGTTCGCCTGCATGCGGTTCGGGTCCGGCTGGACCTGCACCTGCTTCACACCGCCGCCGATGTTCAGCACATCCGCGACACCATTGATGCTTTGCAAGCGCCGGCGCAGTGTCCAGTCCGCCAGCGTGCGCAGATCGCGAGGCTCCATGTAGCCCTTTTCACCGGGCTTCTTGTTGCTCTTCACACCTACGAGGAGAATCTCACCCATGAGCGAAGACACCGGCGTCATGCCGGGCGTCACGTCCTTGGGCAGATTCCCCAGCACGGCCTGAACGCGCTCCTGCACGAGCTGGCGCGCGCGATAGATGTCCGTGCCCCATGCGAACTCCGCGAAGACCAGCGAGAGGCCCACGTCTGAGTTTGACCGCACGCGGTCCAGGCTGGCAACGCCCTGGATGGCGCTCTCCAATGGCTGGGTGACGAGCATCTCCACCTCTTCCGGCGCGAGGCCGGGGCACTCGGTGAGCAGGGTCACCGTCGGTTTGGTCATGTCCGGCAGCACTTCCACGGGCAGCTTCGTGAGCGTCTGATAGCCAAAGACCATCAGCAGCACGGAAGCCATCAGCACCAGAGGTCGATGGTGCAGCGAAAAGCGTATGAGCCTGTTCAGCATGTTCTTCTCCGTGGATGTGAACTAGGCGGAAGCGGACGGGCGCTTCAGAAACATACTGACCACCAGCAGAGCCAGCAGCAGACCCGTGGTTGCGGCGAAGAAGATGGCCACCATGGTCCACTGGCTGTGGTCATGATCGTGGTCACCACCGCCGGCGCCTTTTTTGGCTGCGGCGATTTGCGCGGCGGTCATCTCGGTGCCGTCCTCATTGTGCGGGTGGCCATGCGCGGCATCCAGTGCCTCCTTCAAGCTCACACTGCCCTTGCCCGCATACGTGAGCGTGTACGCGCCCTTCGTCACCACTTCATCTCCGGCGAAGAGGCCGCTGATCACCTCGATGGATTGATCGTTGCTCGTGCCAAGCTCCACCGGCGTCTTCACGAAGGCGTTCTCCAGCTCGTAGTCCTTGATGAAGACGAACCGTCCCGAGGCATCGCCCTGCACGGCCTCCTTCGGGATGGACATCACATTCTCCCGCGCGCTCACCACGAGGGCGAATTCCGCGCGCATGCCGGGCCGCAGGAGCTTGTCCGGATTCGGCACGTGGAAGGCGGCCTCCAGGGTACCGCTCTCTTCATCCGCATAGGCGCCGAGATGCGCCAGCTCCGCTTCGAACACCTTGTCCGGAAAACCCGCGATCTTGATACGCGCCTTCTGCCCCTTCGCCAGCTTGCCCGCGAGATGCTCAGGCACCTGCGCCGCTGCCTCCACCG
>JAEYUU010000759.1 GCA_023429545.1 Verrucomicrobiota bacterium | reverse complement strand
GTGCGATACCAACACGACCAGCCGGGATGGTCACGAGCGCTTTCTCAGATCCAGCGGGGTGAGCTTTGCTGCCCTGGAGTTTACCGTGCCTGGCACCGGCCGGGGAGAACCGGTGCGGCAGACCTGGGGTGCGCGCATTGAATACGACAGCCCCACGGCCAAGGGAAGCATCCGGTGGTTTCGCGCGCCGTGCCGGCTGGAGAAGTCTGATTTCCTGCGGGAGGATCTGCACGCGGGAGAGGCCTTTCTCTCGGATGAGGAATTCCGCGTGCACCTGAAGCGCGATCTGGAGGGGGACTGCTGGGAGCATCAGCGGACCTATCTGGAGGAGATGCGCCTCCGCTCCGGTCTGCACTTTGACCGCGAGCAGATGAACAAGACGCTGCCCAAGGCAATGGCCTTCCAGCCAGAGAGCCACTTCGAGGCGTTCATCCGTGATTATCTGCTGGATGCCGCGCTGCCGGATGTGCGCGCGGTGAAAGCGAGCGTTGATGCCCACAACCGCGCCAAGGAGCGGCTGGAGAAGATGCATGATCAGCATCAGCGGCTGCAGCGCATCTGCGCACAGCACGACGCCGCGGTCAGGCACCGGCGCGAGGCGGGACTGTGGAGTCACCTCGCGGAGGCGCTGGTCCATGAGGAAGCCATGGAGAAACTCCAGTCGAGCCGCCAGACACTGCATCGGCTTGAGGAGGAGAATGCCCAGCAACTCCGGGATCGGGAGGACGCCGTCGCCGAGCGCAATGAACTGGATTCACAGCTCGCGGAAGTGCGCCTGGTGGTCGGTCAGGATACGCAGATGGCGCGCCTGAGTGAGAACCGCGAGAGACTGCGCAAGGTGAAGGAGGAACTGGCCACTCTCCGCGAGTCGCGGAAGACTGCGTCACAATTTCTCCAGACGCACGCCATGCACTGGAAGAACTGGCTGCGCTTCGCGGAATCCCTTGGCATCAGCATCCCGCGTGACGTGCATGAGCATCTCGCGGAGGTGCGCGGCACGGATGAAGGAAAGGGACTCGATGCCGTGGCCAGGCTTTCACGGCAGGGGGATGGGCTCCTGAATGTCGCCAAGGAACACCTCAGCCAATACCGGCAGGAGATTGAGAAGCTCGAGTCGCGGGAACGTGAGTTGCAGCGGGATCTGGAGCACTACCGGGAGGGTCGCTCGGCACCCTCCCCGTTGCTGGATGCGTTGCGCGCCCGCGGCCAGCGTGCCGTGGCCTTGGGGCGGGTGGTGGAGGTGAAGCCGGAGGCAGAAGCCTGGTGGCCCCTGCTGGAGACTCTGCTAGCACAGGATCGGCAGGCCATCCTGCCGGAGGATTTCGCAGCCGCTTGGGAGGAGGCCCAGCGCACCTCCAGCCCCGGAGAACCACTCGTCAATCTGCAGGAGGCAAATTCCAAAGCCGAGGAGCGCGCGGTGCAACCAGGAAGCGTGCGCGAGTTCATCGAGACCTCGCATGCTGGCGCCGCAGCGTTCCTGGATGGCCTTCTGGGCGATCTCATGCCCGTGGATCACACGCATGCCCTTGCCAAGCATGCCCGCGCGCTGAGCCGGGATGGCTGGCTGAAGGATCCGCCCCGCCGTGTGCGGCTGACGCCCGCGAAGGAACTCACCCTCGGGGAGGAAGGGCTGCGCCGCATGCGGGAAATCCGCGAGACGGAAGTGCGCTCCGTGCGGGAGCAGCTCTCCGTGGCCCGCCGACAGCACAAGGACTGGCAGGGATGGGTGAACCAGGCGGAGGAACATGGCCTGATACACCCTATCACGCCAAATGTGGGCGCGGATCTGCGGCGGCTGCCGGAGGTGGAGAAGGAGTGCCACACCCTGGATGAAACCATCCGGCTGCTGGCCACCCCGGAACGTGAGGCGACTGTGGAAAAGCTGCGCAAGCTGGAGTCTGCCTTCAAGGGCGTCTCCGAGCGGGCCATCCGGCTTGAGGAGAGGCTGGAGAATCTCAAGCAGGTGCAGCGTGAACTGCGGGGCAAGATTGCTGAGCAGGAGGAGGTGGAACAGGCCGCGCTCATTGAGAGGCAGGCCAGCCGCGCCCGGCTCATCGGCGTGCTTGAGACTGAGGTCAGCGAGCGAATCGCCAGCGCGAAAGCCCAGCATGGCTCGTGGTCGAAACGCCGCGACATCGCCATGGCCCTGGCCGCGCAGGAAACGAAGCATGCGGATGACTCCGCCCGCCAGCGCAACGTGGAACGCCTGCAATTCGCCGTGGCGCATCCGGACATCTCCGATGTGTTCGATGCGGAGGACGAGGGCAACGAACGCTATGCCGCCCGCCTTCGTGAGTTGGGAGAGCAGGAGCTGGACCGCTACAAGGCCGAGGCAGAGCGGGCGAAGGCGGAATGGGAGGATCGCCTGCAACATCAGGTGCTGGATGTCCTGCGCGAAAAACTCGACGAAGCGGACCGCACCAAGCGCGAACTGAACAAGGCCATGGCGCATGACATCGGCGGCATCCGCTACCAGATCACCAGCCACAAGGACCGGACCCACACCGCCATCTGGCAACTGGTGGATGGCGGCATCCCCACCGGCGAGCAGATGGCTCTCTTCAACCACTCTCAGAAGGAGGAGATTGAAAAGGCCAAGCAGGAGTTGATGGCCGCGATCGAAGCAGCGGACAACCCCGAGGACAAGCGCGGGCATCGCGCGCTCGACTATCGCTACTACCATCACTGGGACATTGAGGCGCGCCCCACAGGCAAAGGGGATGAGGCCGCCATTTCGCTGAACAAGAGCGCGAAGAAACAGAGCGGTGGAGAAAATCAGGCGCCCTTCTTTGTGGCCACGCTCGCGGCCTTCCATCGCGTGTATGATGTGAGCACGCCCACCGGACCGCCCACCCTGGGCCTCGTGGTCATGGATGAGGCCTTCAGCAAGCTCTCGGGTGATCGCATCGATGACTGCCTTGCTCTCGCGCAGAACTTTGGGCTGCAACTGGTCATGGCCTTTCCTGAGGATCGCCTGCCCACCATGATCGAGCATGCGGATACCGTGGTGCAGTGCCGTGTGGAGCGCACCTATGACGATGCCACCGGCGCCGTGAGCGATATTCAGAACTGGGTGGTGCGTGTGGATCGCGATCGTCTCAGGGAGGCCTTTGCATGAAGGCGCCGGCATGGTTGCGCGAACTGCACCGCCAGTGGC
>JAEYUU010000179.1 GCA_023429545.1 Verrucomicrobiota bacterium | reverse complement strand
TTTTTTGGGATTTCCAGGTAGAGGTAGGCGTCGTCGAAGCCGCCCGCGGCGGCATCCTCGCGGGAGGCTCCGAATACCATCCGGTCCAGCCGTGCCCAGTATGCGGCGGCGAGGCACATGGGGCAGGGCTCACAGCTCGAGTACAGGACGCATCCCTCCAGGCTGAACTGGTCGAGCGAGGAGCACGCTTTCCGAATCGCCACGATTTCAGCGTGGGCGGTGGGGTCATTGGTGGAGGTGACCTGATTCCACCCCTCCGCGATCACCTCCCCATCCTGCACGATCACCGCGCCAAAGGGGCCGCCGTCCCCCTCCAGCATGTGCTCTCGGGAGAGGCGGATGGCCTCGCGCAGGAAGATGGTGTCGGGATCAGCGAGCGGATTCATGCGTGAGGAGCCAAGGACTCCAGAGGCGGGCGCACATGGATGTGGAAATGACGCGACTTGTGACAGCGGAGGATGATTTTTTGCTGAATTGATTATTCGCACTACTGCTGCGGCGGGTCGACCTCCCTGGTGGTGGCCCCATGCGTATCGCTCAGGATGAGCAGGGCCAGCTTCTGCACCCGCGCCAGTTCAGAGGGTTTCAACATCTGGTGGTCGAGTCCGTTGCTGGAGTCCGGCACTGCGGCGGGCATGGGCACCGGGGGCGGCCTGGGCACGTTTTCCGTGCTGCTGTTCAGGCTGGCGTAGTCGAAGCGGCCCCGCAGGTCCGTGTACCCGTCCTTGAAAAAGCGCACCGTGCCATCGTTGAGCCGGGCGTAGACCTTCACATAGGCGCGGGGCACGGGCTTGTCCGTGCCGGAGTCGCGGGCCTCCACGCGTCCGTAGTTCTCAG
This sequence comes from Verrucomicrobiota bacterium, assembly GCA_023429545.1. GTDB lineage: Bacteria > Verrucomicrobiota > Verrucomicrobiia > Verrucomicrobiales > Verrucomicrobiaceae > Roseimicrobium. The sequence goes on along the minus strand of JAEYUU010000179.1, from coordinate 4,563 downwards.
TCACGGCGAGCTTCAGGGTGTTCGCATGGTAGGGCTTGGCCTTGCGCTGGCCGGCGCCCACCACTTCCACGAGCACATTCGCCTTGGCGAACTGCGCGGGCAGTGGCACCTCCAGCGTGGTGGCGCCCGCGGGCAGAGCCTGGGTGGCGGTGAGGTTTGGCTTGATGATGCTGAACCGGCTTGCGTCCTGGCTCACGAAGGGACTGCTGCTGAAGCTGAACTCGGGGTCCATGAGGTAGTAGTTCACGATCACCTCACCCAGATTGCGCCAGTTGAGGGAGATGGTGCGGTTCTCCACCTTGAAGTCGAAGCCCGGTTCCGTGGCCGCCAGTTCGGCCTGCTGCTTCTCGCGATCTGGCTTGTCCTTGTCGCCCGGCTTGCCCTCGCGGCCTTCGATTTCATCGAGCTGGGAGGCGACCTCGGCGAAGAGGGTCTTCCAGCGGTTCACCGGATGGTCCGCGTACTTCGCGGCCAGCGTGCGGGCCTCCCCGAGGTTCCCCTCGTAGAAGGTGGCGTAGCAGCGGAGGTAGTCATGCTGCAGTTTCGTGGGCAGCACATTGGCATCGATCGTCTTGAAGCGGGCCAGCGCCTCCTCCACACGATCCTGCAGAAAGAGGTAATACACCACGCTCATGGAGTCGATGGCATCGAGCTGCGGCTTCTGTGAGAGCACACCCAGGAGGGTGTCGTATTGGTCCAGCACCGCGGGGTTGGCGATACGCCATTCATTGCCCACGCGATGGGCGCGCTGGTTCACCAGGGGGCTGTACTCCAAGTGCTCATAACCATGGCGCTCGATGGGATCCAGCACCACCAGCTTCGTGGCCAGGTAGGCGCCGCAGTTGTCCATGAAGTCATCGCGGTGCTTCAGCCACTCCCGCAGTGATGGTGTATCATTGTGCAACAGGGCGTAGGAGGCGATGACATCATTCCACACGTGGCGCTGGGCCATCACCCTTACGAGCTGGCGGTAGAAGTCCGGCTTCTTGCAGCGCCAGGCGATGCGCTCCAACGGCAGGGTCTCGATGTTGTTCTGCGCGATGAAGGCCAGCGTATCGGCATCGCTCGCCTCCTGGGAGATATAGTCCCATGAGGCCTTGTCCACCAGGGTGAGCTTCGCCACCACGGGGAATTCGAAGGCTTTTGCCGTGCCTGCCACCTCTCCCCCGACTGCCACGCTCACGGGGAAGTGGGCAAACTTGGCGCCCGCAGCCACCGGGACGGAGGGGAAGTAGAAGTAGTACTCGAAGGTCCGCGTGGTGTAGGGCTCCAAGCGCACACGGCGGGAGTCCGTGGCCTTGCTACCCTGCACGGGCAGCGAGCCCTGCGGAATCTGCAGCAGCACCTCCGCCTTGGCGGGCGAACTCGTGGGATTGGTCACCACCACATTGGCTCCATACACCGCACCGGTGAGGAACTCGGCGGTCACATACTTCTCGAACTTCTCATTGCCCTCCTGGCGGTAGCGGTCTCCCTGGCGGAAGAAGACTTGGGATACAAGCAGGTCCGGGGTGAAGGCGGTGCCAGGGGCGATGCCTTCCGGTCCGGGAGCCACGGCAGGCACGGCCTTGCGGCTCTCCGTCGCGGGCTTGATTTCCTTGTGGTACACAATCACCGGACCAGCAGCAGTCAGGGTGAACTGGCCATTCTCCGCCTTCGTCAGGTGCTTGGGTGCTTCGAAGGGAAGATCCAGCACCGCGAGGGCGAGCATCATCTCCGTGAAGTTGCGATGGGATTCCGCGACCTCTGAGGAAACGAACGGACCCTTCGAGCCGGCGGCGACCCAGGCGGCGTAGTCACGCCAAAAGGCATTCACCGGCACGAGGTCGGCAATCTGTTCTTCGATGCGCAGCTTGTAGTAGTTGTTCTCCGCCCATTCCTTCGTGGGACCGAGGGCGCGGTACATGGCACGGTAGTCAACACGCAGGCGTGAAGAGTCGACGTCGCCAAAGTACCCGAGCGTGCCAGCGTTCACGGTCGTGCCGCCACTGCCTACCACCACACTCCCGAGCATCTCCTTCCGCTTCAGTGCGTCTCCACGCGCCTCCTGCAACGCGGGCATATTCAGATCCTGCATGTCCTTGTCGGTGGCTTCGGCCAGCACACTCATCTCACCGGTAGTGAGGGAGCGCTTCATCTGACGACCTGCAATGGCGCCGAACATTGCTCGGGATTCTGGAGCTCCCACTCCAGCTCCCTCAGCGGGTGCGGCAGCGAAACGGTCAGCCGTCGCCATGGGTGCCGGTGCTGGTGCGTTGACCGGCATGGGGGGAGACATGGCCCCTTGGGGCTTTGCCAGGGTCTCCGCTTCTGCCTTGCTCCTCTCATCCATCAGGCCGAGCGCCACCACGCCCTTGCCCGCGGCATCTTCCAGCACACGACCACGCAGCGCGGTTTCAAAGAGCCGGTCCTGCTCCTCCGGATTCGGTGGGATCATCTCCCACAGTTCTTTCAGGTGGCGTGCGGCATTGAGTCCTTCACCTTCGATGCGCTGGGCCAGCAGGCTTCGCTCCACGGCGTTGAGGCGTCCATAAGCCCAGGGTTCAAGATAACCCTTCAGGTCACGTCCCAGGAGGAAGTCATCCATGAAGGTCCGGTCCTTCTTGTTCGCGAGATACGGTTTGATGACCCCATCGAAGAATGCCGGGTCTTTCTTCGCGAGGAAGAAGCTCAGCTCATGGCAGGCGAACTCGCTGTACTTCGCGCGCTTCTCCTCATCCTTCATCTTGGGCCAGTCCAGGATAAAGGCGAACTCCGCGAGCTTGCTGTCATGGCTCAGCGTGGTGAAGAGCGAATACACACCGCCGAGCGTGTCATACGTTTCCATCTCGCTGGTGAGGATGTCCGCGAGAGTGAGCGCCTTGCCATCTTGCAGGACGGTGATCTCACGGCGCTGGGTGAAGGGCTTCGCGGGATCAAGATTCCGCGCGAGGCGCTGATCAGCGAACTTCGTGCCGGCTTCCGGCAACGAGAGCTTCTGCCACACGGCATTCTCGAGGTCTTCTGCATACACCTGGATTTGCTGGCGATCTCCCAGGGACTTGCGCTCGACGCGGACCATTCCGTCCTTGTCCGGCAGGAGATTGTAAATCACGGGAGCGGTGGCCGCGAGGAAGTCGATGTTCGAGGAAGCGGTGCCGCCGGAGGGCATGGGCTTCTTTGCCGCAGCTTCCGCCTTCGCCGCGCTCATGCCGCCTGCGGATCCACCCCGGGTGATACCCGCCTCTTCGCCACCACGCTGCATCAGGTCTTCAAGCGCCGTGTCCTGAATGGCCCAGGGATTCAGCAGCAGACCCGGACGCGGCAGCATGTTGCCGGGGAAGAGTTTCGCATAACGACGCTCCAGGATGTAACGGTACTCATCGCCAATCTCACGACCGGCGGCATAGAGGTTGGGCAGCTTGGCAGGGCGGCCCTCCGTCGCGCCGAAGCGGGGGAAATTGCCCAGCTCGCCAAAGATGCCGCGTCCCGCCTCGAAACGCGAAGCGCCGATGTGCACCCGCGTGAAGGGGGAGTAGTTGGCCAGTTTCACGGTGACAAATTCGTCGTCCGTCTGCAGTGAGGTGATTTGCAGCGGTGCCGCGCCGCGTGTCTCCAGCAAGCGGTTCTTGCCAAGCAGCCATCCGGCCACCGGTTTGCCATCCGTGATCTTGATGGAGATGTCCTTGTTCTCCGCGCGGAGGCGCAGCGAGTAATCTCCAGGGGTGAGTCCCTCGATGACGAGGAAGCCATCGCGCAGGCTCATCTTGGCAGATTCATCGGAGACGAAGGTTCCGCCGCGCACGGACAGCAGCGAAGTGCCACTTTCTGCCAGCTTCACGGGAGCAGGAATGCGCACCGCTTCTCCGACCTTGGCATGAACCACGGAAGACCACGTGCGGTCCGCTTCTTCGAGTGGCCACGAGCTCTGGCGTCCGTTCGGAGACTTCGCGCCCACACTGGCCATGCCCTCCAGGGTGCCCAGGGCCACGCGGCCCTTTTCATCCGTGCGCAGCGGGATGGTGATGGTGCGGGTGAACCCTTCGCGGTGGAAGGTGAAGACGATCTGCTGGTCGGGGATGGGCTCGCCATTCTTGCCGAGAAGTTCATATACGTAAGCGTCGCCAAACTTTGAGAGGTGGCCGTCGTTGGTGGCGTCCGTCTTGTCCATGCCATTCAGGTCCCAGGAATGGGAGGCGCTGTAGGGGCGCTTCTCACCGCCGTTGCTCAGGATTTCGATCTCGCCGCTGAGGGTCACGCTCAGCTTCGCGAGACGCTCCGGCACACTGAGGGTGTGCAGCAGCACACTACCGGCACTGAGCTTGAGATCCTTTATCTCGCGCGTGGTGGAGATGCCATCCTGCGTCACGGAGGTGATGAGCAGTTTGGGCTTTTTCAACAGCTCCGGTGCGAGATGCGTAGTGCCCAGCATGAGCGCGACACGCACGGCCAGGGTGGCCTCACGTCGTGCGAGGAGCTGCTCGCGCTCCACGTGGAACTGCGCATCGAGTTTGTAGTCCTCTCCCTGGTGGGTGAACTGCGTGAGCGTGGCGAAGCTGCCGGCGGGATCGCTCACAATGAGAT
>JAEYUU010000691.1 GCA_023429545.1 Verrucomicrobiota bacterium | reverse complement strand
GCGCTTCACCGCCACTCAAAAAAAAGACGCGCGCGCCGGCAGCGACCGCTGGATGGCACACGTGGCATTGAGATGCCATCGGCAAGCGTCATGAAAGCGCACGCCCCGCACGGCGCAGGCGTTGACGCCAGATGAGTGACGGCACGAGAAAGAGCAATCCCGGCGGCAGTGGCCAGAGCCGTACAATCACCGTAATCATGACCTCACCGGCAACGGCGCCAGCGACCTGAGGTTCCTTGAGCGCCTCCCGATCCGCCTCACCGAAATCGTTGAACAATCCCATCAATCCTACGCTCACTTCAAAAAACGCGGCCACGCACAACAACGCGCCGATGATGATGCCGGCGCGGCAGAGGCGGTGTTTCGAGGCCAGGGTCATGCGTGCAAGGGCACAGTCCTTGGGCCGATCACCGGAGCACGCGTTAACGCACTTCACTTCGCCGAGTCCGAATCGATAGCCAGCTTTGGCCAGGTCTTGGGATCCGTATAAAGTTTGGGCAGGTCGGCTAGCGAAGGGTCTGCTTCTTTATCAAATAGACTCAGAAGCGAAGGATCTGTCGCCGCCATCCCCGCCACTCCCTTGGGGTGATTCACCCGGAAGATCGTCCCGCGGTAGAACACCCGGTTTCTGGGGCGCTCTTTCTTGTCCAGCTTTTCGAAGTCAGCAGTTCGGTTGTTGTAATCTCCTTCGCGCAGGGCCGAGAAAAACTCCATGTCCACCGACTGCCCTGCTCTCAACCGCAGCTTCACCTTCTGCTCGCCCATCGCGTAGTTGATGCGGTGCTTGTCCGTGGTACCGATGATGACGCATTCCACCTCCACCTCCGTGGCGTGATGAGACAGATTGGTCACCTCAGCTCCGATTTTCCATCTGTCGCCGTTCCGGTTTGATGGCGTCGCGAGCATGCGGCAGGTGATGCGGATGTCGGGAAGCTGCTGAGTCTGCTCGCCGTCTTTCTCCATCGCTTCCTTCCAGAGCCGCGCCTCCTCCTCTTTTGTCTGGCCCACGCTGTTGCGCGGCCCGCCGTCCTCGATCTTCGCAAACGTCTTCTGACCGGCAATCTCCCGCTCAATGTTCTTGAGCGTGGCCTGGTACGCCTCCTCGCGCGGCGACAACGGTGCGGAGTCCGCACGCTTCCTGGAGGCAGAGACCAGGCGTACATTGGCCACATCCCGGGAAAAAGCGGGGGCGAGCGATACGGGCACAATGTACTCGAAGACGAGTGACTCCCCCGCTTCTGCTCCAACGGTGATTTTTCCAGTGAATTTCTGGTCGGCGTCGAAGGCGCCCAGCATCGTGGCCTTGCGCCACATGTCCGCCAGCGCGCCCGTGGCCGCGGTGCGGTGCACCGGGCCAACGTCCGGGCGGAACATGTCATACGCGGTGTTCAGGAGGGCTTCCGCGCCGGGTCCACCGCCCGCCGTGGATTTCTCCATGTGACCAAGGATGTTGCTGATCTGCGCAGAGACCCTTGCCAGACCGCCTGGGTCACCCTTCGGCGTGAGCCCCAGGGGCTTGAGATGCGCCGCGAGCGCCTTCGCCGCGGGATAATTCTTGGCATCCAGAAGCGTGGGCCACCCCAACGCTGCGATGCAAAGGGTGATGACGGCTGTGCAGCGGACGCGTTTCATGCACGGAGGACTGGCTTGGACGGGGATTATTTCCGACCTGGCTGGATTCTGCCGCTGAAAACACGGGTTTAACAAACAAATTCAATCTCCCCGGCTCCCGTTTCCACTCACCACAAAACGCTTGCGCCTCATACGCGCCCCATGCGACAGTTCCGCAACCCCTACCCCACGTAAGCATGGCCCGTGCCTCCAACCTCACCATCTGCTCCTTCTGCGGCAAGAGTCATGCCGAAGTGAAGAAGCTGATCGCCGGGCCCGGCGTGTACATTTGCGACAACTGCATCGGCGTTTGCAAGTCGATCCTGGACAAGGAGGCGCAGCAGGAGGTGGATACCCATCCGCCGCTGGTGGTGCCGCGCCCTACGGACATCATGGCCGCGCTGGATCAGCATGTCATTGGCCAGCACCACGCGAAGAAAGTTCTCAGCGTGGCCGTGCACAACCATTACAAGCGCATCCTCAGCAGCCAGGCTGGTGCCGCGGGAACTGCCAAGCCGAATGCCGTGGCTGATTTCGAGGGTGTGGAGATTGAGAAGAGCAACGTCATGCTGGTGGGCCCAACCGGCTGCGGCAAGACCCTGCTTGCCAAGACGCTCGCCCGTGTCCTGAACGTGCCTTTCAGCATCGCGGACGCCACGACTCTCACCGAAGCCGGCTACGTGGGCGAAGACGTGGAGAACATCATCCTGCGCCTCCTGCAGGCCGCGGACTACGATGTGGCCCGCGCTGAGATCGGCATCATCTACGTGGATGAAATCGACAAGATCGGCCGCAAGACCGAGAACGTCAGCATCACCCGCGATGTGAGCGGTGAAGGCGTGCAACAGGCATTGCTCAAGATTCTGGAAGGCACTGTCTGCAATGTCCCGCCGCAGGGCGGACGCAAGCACCCGCAGCAGGAGTACATCCAGGTGAACACGGAGAATATCCTCTTCATCTGCGGTGGCGCCTTTGTCGGGCTGGAGCAGATCATCAAGCGCCGTCGCGGCGGCAAGGGTCTTGGCTTCAGCGCCGAGCTGGCCAACCGCGAGATGACGGAAGAGACCCTGCGCAAAGACGTGGAACCCGAAGACCTGCTGGGCTTTGGCCTGATTCCAGAATTCATCGGTCGTCTTCCTGTGGTGGTGGCGATGGAGCAGCTCACGGAAGAAGAACTGGTCCGCGTGCTCACCGAGCCCAAGAACGCTCTCATCAAGCAATATGCGAAACTGCTGGGCATGGACGGCGTGGATCTCCAGGTGAATCGTGATGCGCTCGGCGCGATGGCGCGCGAGGCGCTGAAGCGTGGCACCGGAGCCCGTGGCCTCCGCAGCATCCTGGAACGCATCATGCTCGATGTGATGTATGACATTCCCAGCCGCCGTGATGTGCGCGCCGTGACCATCACCGAAGCCGTGGTCAAGGGTGAGCGTCCGCCTCTGGTGAAGAAGAGTGCGGCGAAGAGCGCGGCATAAAAAAACGGGGCCATCGCTGGCCCCGTTCTTCATTCTGGCAAAGTTTACTTCTGCAGGAACCGCACACACACCGGCGCGCCAACGTCGAACGTCTGTCCCGTGGGCTTCAGCTTGCCCGTCTCCCCATCGATGCTGAAAACGGCGATCGTGCTGGAGCTCTGGCCGGCACTGATGAGCCACTTCCCGGTGGGGTCGATGCCGAAGTTGCGCGGAATGTTCACGCCGGCGGGCGCATTTTCCACGTACGCGAGTTTTCCGGTCGCGGGATCCACCTTGAAGATGGCGAGCGTGTCGTGACCCCGGTTGGACACATAGACGAACTTCCCATTGGGATGCACTGCTGTCTCCGCTGTGGAAAACTTCGGGTCCACAGCCACGCCAGGAGGCAGTGTGGAGATCGTGTCCAGCACGGTGAGCGCGCCTTTGTCCGCGTCATAGCTGAAGGAAGTGACCGTGCAGGTCATTTCATTGCAGACGTAGGCGAACTTGCCACTGGGGTGGAAGGCGAAATGCCTCGGACCACCTGCGGCAGGCACTTCCACAAACGCCGGATCATTGGGGGTCAGCGTTCCCGCTGCGGCATCGAGTTTGTAAATGAAAACCTTGTCGCACCCCAGATCCGCGGCAAAGGCGAACTTCCCGGCCTTGTCCACATTGATGCTGTGGGCGTGCGGATCCTTCTGTCGTCTTGGATTCGCGTTCGAAGCGCCCGTGTGCTGGATGAAGGTGCCCTTCTCGCCCAGCGATCCATCGGCCTTCACCGGAAAGGAAATCACACTGCCGCCGCTGTAGTTCGCCGCCAGCACGGCCTTGCCAGTGGGATCCACACTCACATGGCACGGACCAGCGCCGACCGTGGCCTGCTGGTTCATCTGGGTGAGCTTCCCTGAAGAGGCGTCGACGGAGAAGGCGGTGATGGCTCCACCGGATGCTCCAGCCAGTTCAGACACGGAATACACAAACTTCTTGTCAGGAGAGATCGCCAGAAAGCTTGGGCTCTTCACCTCGGCGGCCACGCCCAGCGGCTCCAGCTTTCCTGTTTTCGAATCCAGGCCGAAGACATAGATTCCCTTGCTCTCCACCCGGGCATTCTTGTTGTTCGTGTAGGTGCCAATGTAGACGAACTGGTCGCTGGCGGCGCTCACGGTGGCAGCGGAGGCCAGCATGCCGGCGGCAAAAATGCAGGAGAGGATTCGGTGTTTCATGCGGAGAAAGGGGAAAGGGAGTTCCGCGCCGGATCTTTCGCCATCCTCGAACGGGCAGGTTTTGGCAGGCAGCAACGGATTCCGCCCGCCCGTCCTCAATTTCGCGTTGACGCATGTGCATGTCCTCCCACCATGCGGTCTCATGCGCAAAAGCATCCGAACCGCAATGGTCGCAGCCGTGAGTCTGGCTGTACTTGAAGCAGCCGCCGCTGCCGAGGACGTGCTCAGATTTCAAGTCGAGGGCGGCAACCCCGGAGGCCGCGGCAGCTACAAAGGCGAGGTGGAACTGACCAAGCAGAGCTCAGCGACGGCGAAGGTTCGCTGGACCACCGGCCCGAACAAGGAGGTCGTGGAAGGCATCGCCCTCAAGACAGACCGTGCGATCGGCACCGCCTACGGTGACAAGGCCCTCTACGCGCTGGCTCTCTATACGCTGAAGGGAAAGACGGTCGAGGCGGTCTGGACCACGACTGCGGCTCCCAAGGAAAGCGGCACCTATGCGCTGAAGGGGTCGGATTTCCAGGGCAAGCTCGGCTTTGCTGACGGCACTGCGGGCAGTGTCACCTTCACCCCCACGGGGGAAAACGTCTACAAGGTGGTCTGGGACCTCACGAGCGGCCGCTATGAAGGCGTGGGCGTGCGAAAAGGCGACGTGCTGGTGGCAGCCAGCGGGGAGCCGGGAGGCGCCTTCGGCGTGGCGGCCTACATCCCGAAGGGGGACCGCATCGACGGATCCTGGGC
>JAEYUU010000173.1 GCA_023429545.1 Verrucomicrobiota bacterium | reverse complement strand
CCTTGGTGATGGTGATGACGTCAGCAGGCACATCCGCGTGCGGGCCCTTGCGGGTGGTGGGCACGCCCACGATGGCATCGACGATGTCGAGGCCCTTGGTCACCTTGCCAAACACGGCATAACCATGTCCGTCGAAGCTGGGGTAATCCAGGTTGGCATTGTCCTTCACGTTGATGAAGATCTGGCTGGTGGCGCTGTTGGGATCACTGGTGCGGGCCATGGCGATGGTACCGCGAGCGTTCTTGAGGCCGTTCTGGCTTTCGATGGCGATCGGCTTGTCCGTGGGCTTCTGGTTCATGTCGGCGGTGAAACCTCCGCCCTGGATCATGAAGCCGGGGATTACGCGATGAAAGATGGTGCCTTCATAGTGGCCCTTGTTCGCGTAGCTGATGAAGTTCTGCACGGTGATGGGCGCTTTGGCTTCGTCGAGGACGAGTTCAATGGTGCCCTTGGAGGTTTCGATGGTGGCTTTCACGGTGACTGGTTTTTTGGGTTCAGGTTTGGCTTCCTGGGCGTGCACACCCAGGGCGGTGGCCATGATGCCGGTCGCCAGCAATTTGAGGAAGACGTTCGTTTTCATGGGTGGGAACTGAGGCACTTCTTGCGGGAAGGTGCAATGTTAAAATGTAAACCACGCATCCGTTCGCGCCGGGAAGGTCAGATGCGGTGGATGCCTTGAGGCACGCATGAGGGCCTGCCCATGCGCAGGCGGGTCACTTCCCCGTCCACCGGTAGTGTCCCGTCAGCGGGAACGTGAAGAGTCTGTCTTCCAATTGCGGACCATTGCCAATATTGTGCACGATCCATGGGCGCGGGCCGCCATCCGGTGCGGGCACCACGATGGCTATGTGCGGGAGATGGGGCGGCACGGTGCAGGTGATGAGATCGCCGGGGAGGTAGTCCTCCGGCTTGTCTGTCACGGGCAGGCTGGTGCCTTTGCGTTTGAAGAAGGCCTTGAGATTCGGCACGCGGCGGTGGTCGATGTTTGGGTCCGGTCGGCTCAGCCCCCAGTTCTTGGGATAGGCATTGAAGTTCCGCTTCATGTCCTCATGCACCAGCTTCTGCAGGTCCAGGCCCAGGGAACGGTAGGCGCGGATCACTTCATCCGTGCATACACCGGTATCGGCAGGCACATCGCCATTGGGGTAGTCGAGCCGGATGTAGGCAGGCACGTAGCGCACGGTGTGCTTGGTGCGATCCAGCGCCGCGCCGGCCAGTCTGGTGGCAAAGGATTCATCTTTGGGAAGCTTCGCCCTCGCTGCCTCCACCTCCTCCGGCGTGGCCCCTTGCACGAGGTGCGGTGAGACCATGAGGACCAGCCCGGCCACGCAGAGCAGTGGCACCGTGAGGCAAAGGCGTTTCAGAAATGAATCCGTTGGCGGGGTCATGCTTCTGGCTACTATGCGGGTTGAATGTCTGGAAGCTGTTTTTTCTCGCCCCTGGTCCGGCTCGCGGTGGTCGTGGCCGGTTTGACCATGGGCAGCACGGATCTGCTCAGCGCACCGAAAAAAAAGTCCGGTACGGGTGGCGGCAAGGGCCCGGGCGCGGGGCACACTGTCGCCCCATCAGAGCTTCCCAAGCCCACCCTCAAGGCGCGTCCGCTGCGGACAAAGGGGCCGAACGTGGTCTTCATCATCGCGGATGACCTCAATGACTGGGTAGGCTGGATGGGCGGGCATGCCCAGTCGCGCACGCCGAACATGGACCGGCTGGCCCACATGGGCATGCGCTTCACGAATGCGCACACCGCCTTTGCCCTGTGCAATCCGTCACGTGCCGCGCTTTTCACGGGCATGTGGCCGTGGCAGAGCGGGGTGTACGGCAATGAACAGGACTGGCGCAAGTCCATCCAGGTGCTCGATAAGCCCACGCTGCCCGAGCATTTCCGCATGAGCGGCTTCCTCACGGCAGCCGGGGGTAAGATTTTCCATGCGAACCATGGTGGCCCAGAGGGCCGGCTCGCGGGCTGGCACGGTGGCCGGCGCGGGTTCGAGCAGGATGCGGCCTGGGACATGCGCTTCCCCAGCGCCGGCGTGCAGATTCCTGATCTCCCGGTGCACACTGGGCAGAATTTCAATGGCCTGAACATCTGGCACTGGGATTGGGGCAGCATCGATGTAACCGAGAACGGGACGGACGATGGCAAGGTGGTGGGCTGGGCGGAGAAGTTCCTCCAGCGGGATCACGGTGGCGCCTTCTTCCTCGCAGTGGGCCTCTACCGCCCGCACTCCCCGTGGTATGTGCCGCGTGCCTATTTCACGGAGCGTCCCCTCATGGACGTGTCTCTCCCCCAGGTGAAGCCGGGCGACCTCGATGACGTGCCAGAGGCGGCGAAGGGTTATCTCAAGGGCCCGGAGAACAACCACAAGCGCATCCTGGAAAAGAACCTGTGGCCCGCCGCCGTGCGCGCCTACCTCGCCAGCGTCTCCTTCTGCGATACCATGGTGGGACAGGTGCTCGATGCGCTGGAGAGCAGTCCTCACAAGGATGATACCATCATTGTCTTCACCAGTGATCACGGCTGGTACCTCGGAGAGAAGGAACGCTGGCACAAGGGTGGCCTGTGGGAGCGCGGCACCCGTGTGCCGCTGGTGATCGTGGCCCCCGGGGTGACCCAGCCGGAGTCGGAGTCTGATGAGCCGGTGAGCCTCGTGGATCTCTATCCCACCCTGTGTGATCTCACGGCTCTGCCGAAACCCAAGCATCTGGGCGGTGAGTCCCTTCTGCCGTTGCTCAAGGATCCCACGACGAAACGCACTCGCCCCGCTTTCACCTTTTCAGGCTCTGAGGAAAAGCAGGCCTATGCCGCGCGCTCGGATCGCTGGCGCTACATTCGCTATGCCGATGGCTCGGAGGAACTCTACGATCACCAGAGCGATCCCCATGAATGGACCAATCTCCTGCATGGTGCCACGCCCTCACCCGAGGCGCTCGCCGCAGCGGAGAGCCTGCGCAAGACACTGCCCATGCCCACCACCTGGGCCAGCGCCTATCGCAGGCTCAATGACATTCGCATTGATGCCGGATCGGATGGCAGCGTGACCTACTGGTACCAGGCGGGTGACAGCCTCTCCGCCACGGAGTCGCCGGATATCAAGGAGCGCGCCATGGAGATTGAGATGATCTTCGATTACAATCCCGCGGTGGATCGCGACAGCACCTTGCTCAGCCAGGGCGGACCACAGCTGGGTTTTGCCATTCACCTGGTCGATGGCCGCCTCGCGTTCACCGTGAACTACGATGGCCTGCGCACCACCCTGAAGTCGCCGGAGCCATTGTCGGAAGGCAGGGTCACTTATCGGGGGCTGTTTGGCCTGGACGGCACGCTGGCCTTCAGTGCCACCGGATTGAAGGGAGAGGCGCGTGGCTACGCTCCGATGGAAGGTGGATTCCCGCGCAAGCCCAATCAGGGTCTGCAGGTCGCCCAGAGTTTTGGCGTGCTGGATCGTGAGAGCTTCCCCAACAGCACGCCATTCGATGGCACCATCCAGCATCTGCGTTTCACCCTGCTCCCCGGCAACGCCGTGGAGACTCGTGCTGCCAGGGCCGTGCCGGTCGAATAGGGAGACTCGCGCTCTTCCACAGAAAAACCTGAACTCTCAAACCAAAAACTCTCCAGCCATGCGCTGCCGACTCGTCAAAGACTTCCGCTTCGAAGCCGCCCAGACCCTGCCGTCCCTGCCGGGCAATCACAAGTGCAAGCGGATGCACGGCCACAGTTTCAAGGTGGAGATTGCCGTGGAGGGCGAGGTGAATCCTGAGATTGGCTGGGTGTATGACCACGCCGAGATCTCCCGCGCCATGAACCCGCTGCTGGAACAGCTTGATCATAACTATCTCAACGAGATCGAAGGCCTCGAAAATCCCACCATTGAGATCATGGCAGCGTGGCTCTGGAAGAAGCTCGCCCCGCAGCTCCCCGGCCTGTGTGAGATCGTGATTCACGAGACGCCCACGGCGCGGTGTGTGTTCCGTGGGGAGTTTTGATGGGGTTACCACCTGCTGCACAGAGCTGACGTCCAGGAGCGGGGATACTTCTGCCCCCTTTTCAGGTAGCACATCGTCAGGACGATCCTTGGGCCTGTGCATTGCTTCCTCTGGATGGCGATGACATTTGGAATGCAGGGCCTTCGCCATGCAACGCCGGATCATTTACCATCCTTCACACGCTCGCCCCAAAGAATCCATGGCGCCGTTCCGTTTTCTGCCTACACCTCACCTCCACCATGCTCATGCGTCCGCTCACCCGCACCGCCGCCCTGCTGTTGCTGACATCGACATCGCTCTGCACCACTGCACTCCGTGCGAATGTGGCTGCCTCACTGGACACCATCGTCGCCGTGGGGCGCGAAGGGCAGGGCAATGAAAACGCCAGCGCGGCCTGGAAGGAACTCGTGGCCGGCGGACCGGAGAATCTGCTGCCCATCCTCAAGGCCTCGGGCAAAGGCAATGTGGTGGCGGACAACTGGCTGCGGCTCGCCGCCACCGTGATCGCGGATGATGCTACGGCGGGGAAGAAGTCCCTGCCCCTTGCGGAACTCGAAGCCTATCTGAAGGACACAAAGCACACGTCGCAATCACGCCTGCTCGCATTCGATATCATCCAGCAATCCGACTCGGAGAAGGCAAACGTCATTGAGCCCACGCTGCTCAACGACCCCTCCCAGGAACTTCGCCGCGGTGCCGTGCAGCGCCTCATCAATGCCGGCAGGAAATCCGCCGAGGCTAAGGAGGAGGCGGCCGCGAAGGAAACCTTCACCAAGGCGCTCGATGCCGCGCGTGATGAGGATCAGGTGAAGGTGATTGCTGAATCGCTCACCAAACTGGGCGTGGAGGTGGATCTGCCGAAGCACTTCGGCTTTCTCACGAACTGGCAGGTCATCGGGCCCTTCGACAATACGAAGCGTGAAGGGTTTGATGCGGTCTATCCTCCGGAGAAGGAGATCAAGCTGGACGGTTCCTACGATGGCAAGGCGGATGACAAGGGCCAGCCTACCAAGGTGAAGTGGCAGCCCTTTGAGAGCAAGCATGAGTACGGCAAGCTCGACCTCAACAAGCCTCTAGGCATGCTGAAGAACAGCACCGCCTATGCATTGGCCACCTTCAACACCGATGAAGCCCGCGACGTGGAGCTCCGCCTCGGTTGCAAGAACGCCTGGAAGGTCTGGGTGAATGGCGAGTTCGTCTTCGGCCGTGATGAATACCATCGCGGGCAGAAAATGGATCAGTACAAGCTCAAGGCGCACCTGAAAAAGGGCGCAAACACCATCCTCGTGAAATGCTGCCAGAACGAGCAGACCGAGCAGTGGACCGTGGAGTGGGAGTTCCAACTCCGTGTGTGTGATCCGGCGGGCACGGCGGTGGCGAGTGCGAAGTGATCAGTGGCTGCTCGTCTTTTCCAACCATGACCGCCTTCGAAGTTTCTCTGAATGGCAAGCTGCTGTGTACGGCCGGACTTGAGAACGGTGTGGTGACCGCGATTCTCGACTGGGTGAACAGTCCTGGCGCAAATCCACGACGAACAAAAAATGCCGCGCCCAAGGAGTTTCTTTCCATTTATGCTGGTGGGCTGAATACGGCGACGGAAGAACATGTTGTCTGGCGGCGACGAAACCTGAAGGTGGGAGATTCCGTGTCCATCCAGGTCGTGGACGTTCCTCGTGCCGACAAGCCTCGCGAGCGCAGGAAGCGCGATCCCAAGCAGGAACTTCGCGCAAAGAAACTCTATGTCCGCGATACGGCCAAGGAGCTTGGCTGGGAGGTGGTGAGCAAGAAAAAGCCCGCCCGGCAGAAATCCCGTAAACGCGCGGCTTGAATCAATTCACCCATTCAACCGAATCACTGTCTTTCCCATTTTCTTCATTCTCCATGTCCCTCTCTCGCACCATCCTCCGCAGTTCACTGATTACTGTTTACTGCTCACTGCTTACTACAGCCTTCTCCTCCGACTGGCCTCAATTCCGCGGCCCCGGCAGCGCAGCGTATGCGGCAGACGCCGTTGCTCCGCAGAAGCCAAAGATCGACTGGAGCGTGCCGATTCCTGGTCGCGGTCTCGCGAGCCCCATCATCGTGGCGGACAAGGTCTTCGTCACCTGTGCCAGCGGACCAGGGCAGGAGCGGCTGCATGTGATCTGCTTCAAGACCTCCGATGGTACAAAGGTGTGGGAGCGCCAACTCAAGGCAACGGGTCGCACCATGACCCATAACAAAACCTCTGTGGCTGCCTGCACGCCGTGCAGCGATGGGAAGCGACTCTTCGCCCTGTGGTCATCCAATGATCTCGCGGCATTTGATCTCGAAGGCAATCTGCTCTGGGTCCGCGGTCTCACCATCGACTATCCAAATGCCAGCAACAGCCTGGGCATGGCATCCTCACCCATTGTGGTGGGCGAGACGGTGGTGACCATGATCGAAAATGACAGCGAAAGCTACACCCTCGGCATCGATGCGAACACGGGCCGCAACCTCTGGAAGATGGATCGCCCCAAAGCCGCGAACTGGACCAGCCCGCTCGTGTGGCAGGCGGACAAAAACAGCGCGCCCGTGACTCTGCTGCAATCCTCGAAAGGCATTGTAGGCGTGGATGCCGCCACGGGCAGCCGCCTCTGGGAGTATGAAGAGGGCGCGTCCACCATGTCCTCCAGCGTCGTGGCGGATGGCGTTCTCTATGCCGCGTCCAAGGGCATTACCGCATTGAAGCCCAAGACCAACGGCGAGCCACCCGAGCAGATCTGGCGCAGCGAGCAGCTCAACCCCAGCACCATCAGCCCGGTGGTGGTGAGAGATCACATCTTCACCATCAACAGCGCTGGCGTGCTCAATGAGGCGAATCGCATCACCGGCGAACGCGGCTGGAAGCTCCGCCTCACCGGCCCCTTCAGCGGCTCACCCGTGGCGGCAGGCAAGAACATCGTCGCCGTCAGCGAGAAGGGCGTGTTCCAGGTAGTGGATACTACCGCTGCAGAAGGCGCCGTGATTGCCACGCTGCAACTTCCTCTCAACGCCGAGACCAAGGAACTCGTGCTCAGCACGCCTGCCTTGAGCGGCAAACATGTGTTCGTCCGCACGGACAGCACGCTGTGGAGAATCGGCGAATAAGAAAGTAGCTTCGGCCTCAGCCGAATTTCTGTGGGTGACCACGGCTTCAATCGAAGTCCCGGCAATGTCGCATCCCATTCGGCCGGAGCCGGATCTACTTTGCAGGCGCTGCCGCGATCTTCTCGGCTACATCTCCAGGAGTCGCTGCTTTTCTGCCAGGAGCCGCTCTTTCACCTTCAAGAATTCCGTCGGGTCAGCCCGATTTTCGCGATACAGGGATTCAGTTGATGAATACAACTCCTGCATGATGGCGATGATCTTGCGTTGATGTTCTTTTTTCTCCGCAACATCTTTGGCGATTTCAGAACGAAACCGGAGCAAGTTAATTTGCGCCTCTGCAACATGGGAAGGTTTGGCTCGTCCGAGTTTTACCTCGGACTCCGCTTGTTCGACGATGGCCTTGAGCACCGATTCACGTTCTTTCTGAATGTCGGCCAGTGATTCCTGCCCCTCTGCCACGGCGCCGATTCGGAGCGCGATTAGAGACAGACAAATAAGTGAAGCCAGTTTCATGATGTCGTGCAGGTGAAGTTCGGACGAACACAGTCTGTGTAACAGACAGGTCAAGCAGCAATTTTACGCCACAACATGCCCAAAAAC
>JAEYUU010000652.1 GCA_023429545.1 Verrucomicrobiota bacterium | reverse complement strand
TTTCGGGATAGGTCAGGCTCTGGGCGTGGATGGCAGCAGGAAGGAGCACCATGGCAACAAGGATACGCACGGCGCGAGGGAACAGCAGCCGGCAGCATGGCCGGAGGGTCACAGGTTTCCTCATCTGGCCGGCGCTTTTCGATTGGGACTGAGGGCGTGGCTCAGAACGGCAGTTTCTTCAAGTACCCGATATAGGCAGCCACGCCCCCCAGCACGATCGCGATCCACAGAACCGCGCCGGCGGAAAGTGTTTTTTTCTTCGCCAGCACGGGCAGGAAGCCCAAGATGAGGAAGATTACCCCCTTCGCAATGATGAAGGGTGAAGTGTAGGAGATCTGGAGCTTCGCAATCAACCCGAATCCCGCCACCAGCAGGATGACCAGTCCGATGCCGTGGTACATCATTCCCTTCCGGTTGCCGGAGGCAAGCGCGCCGAAGCCGGCGAAAAGGAGAATCAATCCGACCAGGTGAGCGATATGGTAGAAGGCAATACTCATGGCCGCATGCTGTCACGGAGTTGACGGGCGCACAAGCTACTTCCCAAACGCATCCACCGCAGCCCGTTGCAGCGCGGCGCGCATGTCGCTCTTGTCCGCGTTGGGCAGGCCGGCGCGCTGGATGAGTAGTACGATGGCCATCTTCCTCACGGGATCAATCCACGCCTGGGTGCCATAGGCACCGCCGTGGCCGAAGGTCCCGGGGCTCAGGGCCTCGGTCACCCCCATGGGTGTGTTCACGATGTGGAAGCCCAGGCCCATGTGCATGCCATCGGAGAAGCTCACTTTCAGGTCGCCGGTCTGGTTGGTGGTCATGAGCTTGAGCGTCTCCTCCTTGAGGTAGCGCTTCTTGCCAAGCTGGCCGCCGTTGAGCACCATCTGGTACATCTTCGCCAGGTCCGAGGCTGTGGAGAAAAGACCGCCTGCGGCCAGCGGCATGCGCTGCCTGTCCTTCAAGTTCGGGCTCAGGTATTTCACCGTGGTGGCCTCCAGCCCCTTGCCTTCCGGACCGGGTTTGTAAGAGGTGGCGATGCGCTTCAACTGCGCCTCCGTGGGCCAGAAGGTGGTGTCCTTCATGCCCAGCGGCTCGAAGAAGCGCTCCTGCATGAACTGGGCGAAGGGCATGCCGCTCTTCACTTCGATGAGGCGACCCAGAGTATTGATGCCGGGGTTGCAGTACTGCCATTTGCTGCCGGGCTCGAATTGCAGCGGCGAAACCGCATAGCCCACCACCGCGCCGTGCAGTGTGAGGGTGTCCAGCGCGCTGCCTTCCCCGGGCAGATTGCCGGTGAGGCCACTGGTGTGCGTGAGCAGATCCTTCACCGTGACGGGGCGTTGCGGCTTCTTCAGCACCACGCGCTCGGGAGTCTTCTCCTCCACCAGCATCTGCCCCTTGAACTCAGGCAGATGTTTTGCCACGGGGTCATCGATGCTGAGCTTGCCCTCCTCCACCAGCATCATCAGCGCCATGGCGGTCATGGGTTTGGTCATGGAGGCAATCCAGAACATGGCGTCCTCCTTCATGGGATCCTTGCTCGCCAGATCCCGGGAACCCACGGTCTCCAACGCCAGTACCTTGTCCGGTGAAGTCACCATGAGCACTGCTCCTGAGATGGTGCTGTCATCCACAAATTTCTGCAGTGCAGGAGCGAGTACCGCTGGCTTGCGTTCCTCCCGCGCCCAGGAAGGGGTTGAACCGCAGAAGCCAGCCGCGAGCACGGCTGCACACAGGGAGGTGGTGAACTGGAAGCGTGTCATGCGCGCGATGTTGCGATGGGACACGCGGGGGTGTCAAGCGCTCCTGGTCCTGGGACCGCGACACTCCGTTGTCGCCCTAAACAAATGGCGGCGAAGTCTCGAAGATGCAGATGGCGAATACGGAGGTTCGCGGGAGTGCGGTCTACGCCGTCCGCTTCTTCCGCCGTGGATAGAACAGTGATTTCGCCGTGCGCCCCACGATATTGCACGCCGTGGCATCGAACACGCCCCCCACCACCCCTCCCAGCAGCGGCACGCCGCGCGCCAGGCTGGTGGCGCCTTTCCGGGCGGTCATGGTCAGGAGCTTGCGTCCCACCTGCTCATGCAACTCCTCCACCACCTCCGCGGAGAGCTTTTTCATCATCGTCTTCGTGACGCCACTGCTGAGGTCCAGTCCGGCAGCCTTGGCCACGTCCTTCACCGCATCACCCGCGAGGCAGGCGAGGACAAATGTCTGCACGCGGTCGGAGCTCAAATCAAAACCACAGATGCGCGCGATGGCCGCGGACATGCGCGCCTGGATGAGCCAGGAGGCCACCATGTCCGCCGGCACGCTCACTGGCACGGTGAGGATGCCACCCAGCCCGGTGATGAATCCCGCGGTGAAGTTCTTCGTCGTCTCCCACTGGATCAGCGCATCGATGCGCTCCCCATCATCATCGTACGATTCATCAATGAGGTACTCCTGTGCCAGGTTCTCCGCCGAGGATAGCGGCGCGGTGCCGTTCACGGATTTGTCCATGAGCCACTCCATGAGAGAGGCTGCATCCTTCGGTGCCGGACCGGATTTCATGTCGCATCGTAGCCGCTGGCCGACCACGGGTTCAATGGGAAAACATCCCCGCATTCCGTGTCGCTCCGCCGCCTTGCGTTTGCCTCCTGGATTGTCTATCCCACCAGCGGCAGGTTCGGATCCACATCCACCTCCAGCGGAGATGAATATCCAGCCCTCCACCGCTGCACGGCGGCGAAGCCGATCATGGCGGCGTTGTCCGTGCTGTATCCGGGTTGCGCAAGCTTCAGGGAGAGGCGCATGTCCCTGCAACGTTTGGCAAAGAGCTCGCGCACCCGGCTGTTGCAGCTCACGCCACCGCTCACGGCCACGAGTTTCTCTCCGCACTGCCGCGCGGCACGGACGGTCTTTTCCACCAGCACTTCCACCACGGCTTCCTGAAATGACGCGCACACATCGGCCATCACGTGTTCCGAGGTGAGATCCAGCCTGGGCAGGAGATAGAGCACGGACGTCTTCAGCCCGCTGAAAGAGAATTCGAAATTGCCCCGCTCCATCATGCTGCGGGGAAAATCATAGGCATCACGCCGTCCCGACTTCGCGCGACGGTCAATCTCCGGCCCGCCAGGGTAGGGCAGGCCAAGCATCTTCGCCACCTTGTCGAAGGCCTCTCCCGCCGCATCGTCCCGGGTGCGTCCCAGCAGCTTGTAGTCTCCCACGCCGCGCACATGGAGCAGCATGGTGTGGCCCCCGCTGACGATGAGCGCGAGGTGGGAGGGGATTTCTGGGAGCGATTCGGGGTTCTCTTCACCGGCAGGCATGAAGGGCGAAAGCAGATGCCCCTCCAGGTGATTGATGGCCAGGAACGGCTTCCCCTCCGCCAGGGCGAGTGCCTTCGCGGTGGTGCTGCCAATCAGGAGGGAACTCACCAGCCCGGGTCCGCTCGTCGCGGCGAACGCGCCGATATCCGCCAGCCTCACCCCAGCCTCCTCCACGGCCTGCTCCACCAGCCCCCGCATGTGCAGGATGTGATTCCGCGAAGCCACCTCCGGCACCACGCCACCATAGATACGATGGGCCTCGATCTGGGACGCCACCACGCTGCTGAGCACCGCGCCTTCCGCCGTGAGCACTGCGGCGGCAGTTTCATCACAGGAGGTTTCTAGGGCGAGGAGGCGGGCTGAATTCATATTTGGCCGGGCAGCATAGCCCGCTTCCGTGAAAAATGCGATCTTGCGTCTCAAACTCTGCCCCTCTATGAAGGAAAAGTGCCCCCCTTCCCCTCACTGCCAGCATTAGCCTCTTGGTGGGAATCGCGCGCGGCCGCTTTCACTGCTCTGGCCGTGGCTGCCT
>JAEYUU010000645.1 GCA_023429545.1 Verrucomicrobiota bacterium | reverse complement strand
CCACATACCCCAGCGCGTGGCAGGCAAACGAATCATAGAGGTACTGCCGCACGGGACGCGCCTCGATGTGCACCCCGGGAAGCCCCAGACGGTGCTCGGCAAACTTCGCGAACTCTTCAAAGGAAAGATCACTCCGGTAAGCCCAGGGCACGACGCCCCGGTGCGTGCGGTAGTGCACACGGAGGTTGTTGGCGCTGTACTCCTCGGAAAGACCGAGCTGGTTTAGCGAACCGATGATGACCTCATTGAAGATGGTCACGATGTCGATCTCCTCCTTGGACCGCATGATGTTTCTCAGCGGGAAGAGGAAGTCACGCATGGGCATCTTCCTCTGGAGTTCGGGGGGCTTGCCCTTGTTCTCCTCCGCGAGCTGCTTGCGGTATTCATCCACGAGGGTCTTCAGGTCGATGCGGACCTCGAAGGACGGCTTGTTCGCCACGAGGGTGATGCCGTTGCGGTCCTTGATCTCGCCGCGCGTGCCGGGCGCGCGGGCCCGCCATTCCTTTGTGGTGGGAATCTTGTGAACGAACTCCTCGTTGCGTTCAACACTGAGATTCCACAGGCGCTGAGCAAGGGCGCCAAAGCCCGTGAGCAGCAGGATGGTGAAAATATAGAGACGGATGCGATATTTAACTACCATAGTAACGGTAGGCTAGCCCCTCGTTCCGTGCTTCATAGTGGACCAGACGCGCAAGCGTATGAAGAAGGAACAACAGGAGCGGTGAAACTAGCATGGCCAGAAGCGTGTTGGTCACGAGCTTGGTCCACATTCCCGGTTGAAACTCAAAACTCCCCCTGACGAAGGAGATTAACAAATACTCGACAAACAACCATGCGAAGGTGCCCACGCCCACCATCAGCACGGGCAGTTCCCAGCGACCGCGGCGGAAGACAGGGCGGATGCCCTGCATGAGCGCTCCAATCACTCCGAAGAGGATGATGGAATAACCCACCGGCAGGGCGGTGAAGTTCACGTTTCTCTCCACATGGTTCTCAGAGACCAGTTCCGTCGCCTCCAAGGCGGGGATGGTCTCCGGACGGTAGGGCAGATGCCGGGCATCCCACACCAGCCCCGTGAAGAATGCCAGGATGAGCATCACCGGGAAGGTGACGCTCAGCGATGCGCAAAGGAAGAACACCGGAGCCAGCAGCACGCGCGCATACTGGGCGAAGGCGATGGCAGGAAGGAACTCCTGAATCCCGAATGACAGGGCCAGCAGGAGGCAAACCAGAAGATTGTAGACCAAATTCATGGCGTCCCAATGGCATCCTTGTGCACCACGAACACATCCTGGAGCAGCGAGAAATCCACGGCAGATTCTACCACGGCTTCTCCGGAAATGTCACGAATCTCAAACGACTTCACCTTGCCAAGAAGGATGTTGTCAGGAAACACCCCGCCCTCTCCAGTCGAATAAACGGCAGCCCCGGGCGTGATCTTCAGCGTGCGATCCAGAAAGCGCAGGCGCAGATCCGGCCGCGTCTCAAACCCACCACGCTCGCCTGTGAGAATGCCCCGGGCCTGCATGCCTTCGATACGGGCGGCCACGCGGCACTCCTCATCAGTCAGCAGAATGACCTCCGCGGTGTGCGCAGCCACCTTTCCGGTCTTCCCCACCATGCCAATCTGTCCCACGTAGGTGATGACAGCGCTGTCCGTGCCGATGCCGTCCAGCGCGCCCTTGTCGATGATGACCGTGTTCCACCAGTTGGAAGAGGAGCGGCGCAGCACACGGGCGGCGGTGAGCTTCATGTCCATTTGCTGGCGGTACTCCAGCATGCCGCGGAACTTGTTGTTCTCCGCGAGCAGTTCCTCAAACTTCCGCGCGGTGATGCTGAGTTTGTCCACCTCCTGTTGGAGCCTGCGGTTCTCCGCCTCGATGGCGGCCACGTCCCTGGGACTGGCCGTGACCTCCTTCACCTGCTGCTCCACCTGTGCTCCACCGCGGATGAAGGGGGAAAGTACTCCCATCACCCATGTCTGGATGGCGCGGGTCTGCGGTGTCTTCAGGGTAAACACCGCCGCCACTGCTGAGAGAAACAGCAGAAGGGCCGCCACATTGAGTTTGTTCATGGATGCAAGGCTCCGGCTCAGGATTCACCCGGTGGTCCCCTGTGGGAGGTCCCGGCAATCTGGCTTCACCTGGCAGGTGTACACATCAGGCCTCTGATGTGCTCACCTTGCGCAGAAACTCGATCTCGCTGAGCACACGGCCAGCGCCTTCTGCCACCGCGCTGAGCGGATCCTCCGCCACATGCACGGGAAGCGCCGTCTCTTCCTGCAGTAGCTTGTCCAGCCCGCGCAGGAGCGCACCACCGCCTGCGAGCATGATGCCGCGATCCACAAGGTCCGCGGAAAGTTCCGGTGGGCAGCGTTCCAGCGTCGTGCGTACCGCGTCGATGATGGTGTTCAGCGGTTCCAGCATGGCTTCGCGCACCTCCTGGCTCGTGATGGTGATGGTCTTGGGAAGTCCGGCCACCATGTCGCGGCCCTTCACTTCCATGGTCGTCTCCTTGCCCAGCGGATACGCGGAGCCGATGCGCAGTTTGATTTCCTCGGCGGTGCGCTCGCCAATCATCAGATTGTAGGCGCGCTTCATGTAGTTGAT
>JAEYUU010000631.1 GCA_023429545.1 Verrucomicrobiota bacterium | reverse complement strand
TGTATCAGGCGCTGGTCGATGACCCGGCGAAGCAGCGGTGCTACTATGACCCGGGCGTGGGCACCATGGGTCACCCCGGTGCGATCACCACTGCCGCAAAGAGGCTCACCAAGGTGCTGGGCATGGCCTTTGGCCTGGGGGCAACGCAGAACATCCTGGACGCCTATGCGTTTCTCATGCGGGAGTACCAGAGCGAGGATCGCATCTGGATCTTTGGATTCAGCCGGGGAGCTCTTGAGGCGAGGGCACTGGCGGCGTTGCTGCACCGGTGCGGCCTGCTGAAACCGGAGCTGGAGACACTGGCTCCGTACGCGGTGAATGTGTCACGCACGGTCAGCCGGAAGAAGGATCGCGATGCGTGGAAGTTGGAACAGGAAGATTATGATCGCGTGGCCGGGGAGTTCACCAGCACCTTCTCACGGGCGGTGAAGGTGCATTTTTTGGGATTGTGGGACACGGTCACTTCCATGGGGTCGGTGTGGAGCCCCAAGACCTGGCCCTACACCACGAACAATCCCTCTGTGGTTCATGTGAGGCATGCCATCGCCTTGGACGAGCGGCGCTCTTTCTTCCGCCAGAATCGCTGGGGCTCGTACCGCCCTGAGGGGCACACATTGGAGGAGGTGTGGTTCGCGGGGGTGCACAGCGACGTAGGGGGCGGATATCCCGCCGATGAAAGCGACCTGTGGACGCACCCTCTGGAATGGATGGCAAAGGAGGCGGAGGAGAAGGAACTGCTGCTGAAACCCAACGTCCTGGGCAGCGTGATGGAAACCTCCCGCGAGGCCTGCCGGAACCGCGGCAACCCTTCCCAGTTGCATGACAGCATGAAGGGAGCCTTCCCGCTGTGGTACATCGCCGAGTTCGTTCCCAAGCCGCGCCGCCGGGAGATTGCCAAAGGGGAATACCGCACGGAGATCATCTGGCCCGTGCGGCATTGGTTCATGCCCTGGCTGATGAACACGGGAAAGATGGGCCGAGCCCGGGCCATCGGTCGTGCGCGCATGCTCAATGCCGGAGAACAGGTGCATCGCAGCGCGATCCAGCGCTTCCACGACGATCCCACCTACCGCCCGGATTCGCTGGTGAAGATTGGCATGACGGAAGACAAGGCGAAGGAGTTCCTCGATACCGGTGCGGAGACTTATCCGGTGCCGGGGCCTTGAGGGGATGCCGGGGGGTGTGGAGAGGAGGCTCATGCGCCGCAGCCGGGGGCGAGACGCTGTCATCCGAAGTGGCCTGAATGGCCGGAACTGCGGGAGCGGAAGATTCGTCCAAACACCTGACTCACTGCGTGCTCGCCGCCTACTTCTGCGCTTCAGCTTCCGTGGCTTCCGTCTCCTCCACCGTATCTCCCGGTGGCAGCAGGTCTTCGCGCTTGAGGAGCTGCGGCAGATCCAGCAGGGGGAGCATGGCCCTGGTGGTGCGGCAGAGTTCGCCGAGATAGGGGGTCATGCGATCCATCTCCACCACGGCGTTGTGCACGAGGTTGGTGATGAGTTCCTCGTCATGACGATGCTTCGGAAACACATTCGCCTGGCGGAACATGACGATGCCCGCGTCCCAGTCCATCTCGAAGGCGCCGATGTTCAGCTCCTTGTTCACGCGCATGATGAGTTCCGCGGCGCGCACGCGATGGGTGTCCGGCACCTTGAGGGAGGAGTTTGCCACGACGGCGAGGATCTGGATCTCGCCAAAGGACTGCACATGCAGGGGCACCTTGGTATGGTAGGCCTCGAAACTGGCCTCCACCACCTCCATCCCGGTCACTTCGCGGTAGGCCCATCCTTTGCTCTTGAAGGCGTTGAGGACGGCGACGTGCAGCGCGGACATTGAATGAACGACTGGGACGGACTTGAACGGACGGACGTGAAGGAAAATGGTCGGGACGAGAGGATTCGAACCTCCGGCCTCGTGGTCCCAAACCACGCGCTCTACCAGGCTAAGCTACGTCCCGCGACGAAATGACACTGAAAACTGAAACTTGGGCCGGTAAATTGGCCGCGATGGCGGTTTGCGCAAGTGATTCGTGCAGTTGGGGCCGGATATCACGGTCCGGACCACTGCGGCAGCTTGTCCAGGAAGGGTTTTCCCGCCTTTTTCACCCAGGCGTAGGTGGCGTCGATTTTCTGTGGCAGGATGAGTTGCGTGCCCAGCGCCCAGAAGAGGCAGAAGAGCAGCAGGGCGACTCCGGCGAGCGCGGCGATGGCGGTCGCATCGTCGTCCTGAACGGACCCTGAGACGAAGAACATGGCGACGGCTCCGAGGAAGGCCAGCCAGGCGATGGTGATATTCCGCACGCGGCGCTTGTTGCAGTGCGCGCAGAGCGGGACAAACACCGTGGCCGTCTTGCGCACGCACAGGGCGACGATCACATAGACGAGGAGGCCCACGAGAATGAGCAGATAGAGGGCGGGATGGTGCCAGCTGATGTTTTTCTTCACCTGCTTCACGGGAGGTGCGCCGCACTTCAGGCAGGCGTCCGGCAGGGGGGTGTTCTTGAGCGTCACCAGCGTCTTGCCATCCTGCCACGGACCCGCTCCCACCGTGACACCTTCGCGCAGCTTCTCCAGCACGCGCGGTTTGCACGATTCGCAGACCCACATTCCGCCGAGGGACACGAGATCGTGGCGGTACCCACGGCATTCCGCGCACTGTGCGGGGCCTCCAGGACTGGCTGCCGCCGGCACGGGCGGGGGCAGTGCTCCTGCGTAGGTGGTGCTGGTGAATACCTCGCCCGCAGGACGCCAGTCTGGCCAGCCATCCTGCCAGACGCGCGAGTCTGCACCCACCAAGCCGCTCTTTCGGGCGGCCTGCATCTGCTCTTCCGTCACGGGTCCGACCGGTTGCCCCTCCAACTCATAGTACCAGCTCATGCAGGCATGCCTGAAGCGCAGACCTCTGCATGCGGCAAGAAAAAATCGGTTCAGTCTGCTTGCGTCCGCGCCCGACCCTTTCGAGCGTGCGTATCTCCTCCACGGGTCAGTTGCTCCCATGACTGCTCTACGGCCGCCCTCCATGCCTCTCCCTTCCCCCGTCCATGTTGCCCTCGTCCCGCGCCCCTGAACCGGGGCTTTCCGAACGCGTTCTCCTCCTTCTGCTGGCCACCGTACAGTTCACCCACATCATGGACTTCATGGTCATGATGCCGCTGGGTCCGCAGTTGATGCGCATCTTCCAGATTGAGCCGCATCAGTTCAGCCTGCTGGTGGCCTCCTACACCTTCAGCGCCGGGATTGCCGGGCTGGTTGGCGCCTTCTGGGTGGATCGATTTGACCGCAGGCAGGCGCTGCTCTTCTGCTATGGCGGCTTCATCCTGGGGACGCTCGCCTGCGCGCTCGCGCCCAGCTATCACACCCTGCTGCTGGCCCGCGTGCTCAGCGGGGCCTTCGGTGGTGTATCAGGAGCTATTGTGCTGACGGTGGTGGGGGATGTGGTGCCGCTGGAGCGCCGCGCCAGTGCGATGGGCATTGTGATGGCGTCCTTCGCGTTTGCAGCCGTGGCCGGGGTGCCGGTGGGG
This sequence comes from Verrucomicrobiota bacterium, assembly GCA_023429545.1. Taxonomy (GTDB): domain Bacteria; phylum Verrucomicrobiota; class Verrucomicrobiia; order Verrucomicrobiales; family Verrucomicrobiaceae; genus Roseimicrobium. Next base: position 1,056 of record JAEYUU010000631.1, on the reverse strand, counting down.
CTGTGGCTCGCGGCAATCTGGAGCTGGCATGCGCCATTCATCATCATCGTGGTGGTGGGCTGCATCCTGTGGGTGACCTGTCTGCTGCATTTCCCGAGCCTGCGGGCACATCTGGCCGCGGTGGGGCAGGGGCGGGCGCAGGCCATTGCAGGACTGCGTGAACTGCTCACCAGCCGGAATTCCCTGACGGCCATGGTCTTCATGACGCTGCTCGTGCTGGGTCACTTCATGATCATCCCGTTTCTCAGCCCCAGTCTCGTGTCCAATGCCGGGCTGCAGGAGCATGAGCTCTCGTGGGTGTATCTCGTCGGCGGACTGGCCAGTCTCATGACTTCACCCATCGTGGGGCGTCTGGCGGACAAGCACGGGCGGCTGCGCATGTTTTGCGTGACCATCGCAGGTGCCATTGCGCCCATCTACTTCATCACGAATCAAGGCAGCACTCCGCTGCTGACAGTGCTCATTCTCGCCGCGTTCTTCTTTATCTTCGCCGGGGGCCGTTTCGTGCCCGGGCAGGCCATCATCACCTCCGCCGTGCCCTCACGATTGCGGGGCAGCTTCATGAGCCTGAACAGCAGCGTGCGCGATCTCGCCGCCGGTGGCGCCTCTCTTTTGGGCGGCCACATCATCGCGCGTGATGCCATCACCGGGAAGATTCTGCACTTTTCCACGCTGGGCTGGATTGCGATTGGCGCGAGTCTGCTGAGCATCCTGGTGGCGGCACGGGTGAAGCCGGTGTCGTGAGGGGGTGCTGGTTGAAATCTGGTCTCCGGGCGGCGGCTGAGATGCGCTTGCATCAAGCCCTGTGGATGTTTGCTTGACATAACGTAAATTCTCGTTACGATGCAGGACGTCATGAAAAACATCGTTGCATTCGCACAGGCGCTGGCTGATGAGACCCGCTGGAGGATTCTCCAGTTGCTCTTCAATGCGCCCATGTGCGTCTGCGAGCTGGCGGACATCCTGGGGATGCCGCAGTCCTCCGTCTCCAGTCATGTGCAGGTCATCAAGAAGGCAGGGCTTCTGGAGAGCGAGCGCTGTGAGAAGTGGATCTAC
>JAEYUU010000621.1 GCA_023429545.1 Verrucomicrobiota bacterium | reverse complement strand
GACAAGCTGAGGCGGCGTGAGATTCGCCGGATTCTTCACAGGATGACGCCGGAAGACCGTGAAGCGCTCCGGATGGGGCGTGAGGCGGAGCTCATCCGTGGCCATTCGGGAGATTTGGAAAGAGCTGCAAAAGTCGTGAGCTTCCGCGGACGGGCCTGCCCGGCGGCATCTGCCCCGGCACAGGAGAATGAATGGACCGTGACAGAGCGCTCCATTTCTGATTTGCTCCGTTCATGCCAAGCAGCAGGGCGTTCTTCATCCCCGTTACCGCCACGGTGGCCGTGCTGGGCGTGGGCCTTGCGACCGCATTCTTCCTGCCTCTTCCGGAAGAGCGTATCTTCAACGAGCTCTCGAAAGTGCAGGTTGGTCCTGTGAAGTGGGAGAATGTTTCCGCAAAGACCGCCGTGGCAGAACTGAACGCCCGGGTGGAGAAGGCAAACCGGAGCCGCTACCGGGTGATTCTTGCCGAACGGCAGGAGCCGTATCACGACATCAAGCTCTCTCTCGATATCGAAGCACCCATCCCGGCCACCGAGTGCGCGAGGTACATCGCGGACTTGAGCGGTAGCGGCGTCTTCGCCACTTCGGAAGGGCTGGTGATCGATGGCTATCATCAAGGACAGCGATACGACGAGCCCTCTTGGCGGAGGAACCTCCGCTTTTGGGTGACGACTGGCGTGCCCAACTACTTTCGCAAGAAGCCGGAGCCGTCCGTTTCCGATCCGTTCGCGTCGCCGTGAATGGTGCATTGGTTGGCTTACCCAATCTCCAGCTCCACGGGACAATGATCCGAGCCGTGGATATCCGGGCGGATGCGTGAGGCCTTGAGCTTCGGGCGCAGGGCTTGGGACATGAGCCAGTAGTCGATTCTCCAACCCACGTTGTTCGCGCGGGCGCCGGCGCGGTAGCTCCACCAGGAGTAGTGGTGTGCCCCTTTCTCCAGCTCGCGGAAGGTGTCGATGAAGCCGGCGCCCAGCAGCTCGGTGAAGCTCGCGCGTTCTTCATCGCTGAAGCCGGGGTTCTTTCGATTCTCCTTCGGGCGCGCGATATCGATTTCCTGGTGCGCGACATTGAAGTCGCCGCACGTGAAGACTGGCTTGGTCTGTTCCAGTCGCTTGAGGTAGGTGCGGAAGTCGGCGTCCCACTTCAGACGATAGGGCAGGCGTTTGAGCTGTTCCTGCGCATTCGGAGTGTAGACATTGACCAGGTAGAAGTCGGGGAACTCTGCAGTGATGACGCGGCCCTCGTTGTCATGCTCCGGCATGCCCACGCCGAGCACGTGCGTCTTCACCGGGATGCGGGTGAGCACCGCTGTGCCGGAGTAGCCCTTCTTCACGGCGGGATTCCAGAGCACCTCGTAGTCCTTGAGGAACGTGAGATCGGCTTGATCCTGCAAGGCCTTCACCTCCTGAAGGCAGATCACATCGGCATCGCAAGAGGTCAGGTAGTCACGCAGGCCCTTGTCCATCGCCGCACGCACGCCGTTCACATTGAAAGAGGTGAATTTCATCTGGGAAACAGATGCGCGGAAAGCAGGCGGTGGTCAATCGCTGCGTGCGGTCATGAGCGTTTCGCCGCCTGCGCTTTCACCCCGCTCATGGGGTAGTTCACCACCGCCTCCCAGGCGAGCTTCTGCAGCAGTTTGTTCAGCTCTTCCGCCTGCGGCTGCTTCTTGAGCTGCTCTGGCACGGGGAGACCTTCGGGGCTGCGCTGGTAGATCGTGGCAAAGTGGCAATAGGTCACCAGCGTGGCGAGCGCAGGTTCCGGATGGCCCAGCGGATCGCGGAAGAGCGCGGATTGTCTCGTGATGCCCGGTGCAGTGCCCTTGATGACGTGCTCGCGCAGGGCGAAGACGGCGTCGCTCACCGGCACGATATGCACCGCGTCACGACCCGCGGCCGCATTCAACGAGCGCACCTGCTGTTCGAGTTTGGCCCGCCACAGCAAATGGTGATCGGCGCGCATCTTGTTCAGGCCATCGATGGACAAAGAGTCACGCTCCTCGTTTTTGAATCCTTTTCCTTCATGGCCATCGCGGGCAGGCCAGGAGGCTTGCACCAGCACGCGCAGGCTGGGGTTCTTCTCCAGGCCCAGCTTGGTGAAGTTCGTGATGCCGGGGTCAGGCATCAGCATGTGGGGCGAGAGGGTGATGACGTCCACCTTGCCTGTGCGCAGCGCTTCCTTGGCGCGGTTCTTCTCATCGGACAGGTCCCAGTGCTGGATGACCCTCGAGCCGCCGATCATCTGCTGACCTGCGTTCACATGCGCAATGCCGGCCGACTGCGCCATGGGTGGCAGCAGCTTCGCCGTGTAAATCATGAAACTGTGCGCGCAGACAAACACCCGCTGGCCCGCCACGGCGGCGGTCGCGGCACTGGATGCGGCGGTGGATGACTTCGCAATGCCCTCCGCTCGGGCGGGACCGGCATGCAGCAGCAGGACGCAGACGGTGGTGAATGCGGCGAATCGAAGCTTCAGGGAGGCGGGCATGGCGTGGGGGGAGTCGCGGGCTTGAAACGCTGGGGCCGCTGCCGGGTTGCGGCCGGTTGCATTGCAGGTGTGGTTTCTTCACTGCGGCATTGCCTGCATCGCCGTGATTGCGGTAGCCTCGACGCATGCTCACCAGCCTCTGCCGCTTCGCCCGCGCTGCTGCTTCCGCCGTTTTCCTGTTTGCCATGGTCCCCACGCTCCCCGCCGCGGACTCGCTGCCGAACATCGTCCTGGTGATGGCGGACGATCAGGGCTGGGGAGACATGGCGTACAATGGGCACCCGCACCTGAAGACGCCCAACTTCGATGCCATGGCGAAGGAAGGCGTTCGCTTCAATAACTTCCACGCGGCAGCGCCTGTCTGCTCGCCTACGCGTGGCAGCGTCCTCACCGGTCGCACGCCGAACCGCTATGGTGTCTTCCAGTGGGGCTGGCCGCTGCGGCCGCAGGAGATCACCCTGGCGGAAGCGCTCAAGCCCGCGGACTACCGCGCCGGGCACTTTGGGAAGTGGCATCTCGGATCCGTGCGCAAGGACCAGCCCACCAGCCCCGGTGCGCAGGGATTTTCCGAGTGGGTTTCCGCGCCCAACTTCTTCGACCTCGATCCCATCCTGAGTGACAAGGGCAAGGCCACTTCATTCCAGGGGGACAGCTCGGACATCACCGCCGACCTGGCGATCAAGTTCATCCGGGAGAGTGTGGAGAAGGAGCAGCGCTTCTTCGCGGTGGTGTGGTTCGGCTCGCCGCACCAGCCCCATGAGGCGTTGGAGACGGATCGCGCACTCTATGCGGATTTGCCGAAGAAGGTTCAGGACTTCTATGGAGAGATCACCGCCATGGACCGGGCGTTTGGCAGGATTCGTGACACCCTCAAGGAACAGGGCCTGCGCAAGAATACCGTGCTCTGGTATTGCAGCGACAATGGCGCCCTTCCGAAGGTTGGTTCCGCAGGGGAGCGTCGTGGCCACAAAGGGACAGTGTATGAAGGGGGCCTCGCTGTGCCGGCACTGCTGGAATGGCCGGCGAAGTTCCCTGAGCCCAAGGTCATCACCGCGCCCTGTGTGACCAGCGACATCTTCCCCACCCTGCTGGACATCGCCGGCATTGACCCGGACAAATCACGCCCGCTTGATGGCATCAGCCTCCTACCCCTGCTGGAAGGAGCCGGGAAAACGCGGAATCAGCCCATCGGCTTCTGGGATTCGCCCATCAAAGGCATCGGCACTCCGGCGAAGAAATGGATGGAGGAGCAGATGGCTGCGGAGAATGAGGGGAAGGAGCCGGCCTATGAGCCCAAGATCTTTGCCGAGGCAGCGGAGATTCGTGAGCACTTTGCTCCACAGAAGTATCCCGGGCATTCCGCATGGCTGGATGGGAAGTGGAAACTCCATCGCATCGAGGATCCCAAGACGGGCGTGGTGAGCTGGGAGTTGTACGATCTGGCCAGTGATCCCAAGGAAAGTCGCGTCTTGCTGGCAGAGCAGCCCGAGCGGGTTCCGGAGATGCAGGGGGCCCTGGAACGCTGGCTGGAATCCGTGGTGCAGAGCCTGAACGGTGGTGATTACAAGAGCGCGCACTAATCCCGGTATGCCCTTAGAATAGCATCAGGGATATTCTTTGTGATAAAATGGAATAGGCAGGGGCGTTACGGTCCTTGCCATGAATAGGCCCTCTCTTCTCACCCCTCTCCTTGTCCTGCTTGGCTCGTTCACGCTGCAGGCGGCCAAGCCTGACGCCCAAAAGGCAGCCCGGGAGATTGATGCCATCCTGGAAAAGGACTGGCAGGCAAACAAACTTCAGGCTAATCCCCCGGCCAGCGACGAGGTGTTTCTTCGTCGCATCTACCTTGATGTCGTGGGTCGCATTCCCACCCATCGCGAGACGGAGGAGTTCCTGAACTCGAAGGATGCAGGCAAGCGCAGCAAGCTCATCGACCGCCTGCTCGCGAGCGAAGGGTATGTGCAGCACATGTACAACTTCATGGCGGATATCCTGCGCGCCCAGTCGAATGGTCAGGCAGGCGCCATCACGGGCACGGCCTACACCAATTTCATCAAGGACAGCCTGCGCACGAACAAGCCTTACAACAAGTTCGTGAAAGAGATGATCTCCGCGCAGGGGGACGCCTGGGACTCCGGTGCGATCGGCTATTATATGCGTGACCGCGGCATGCCGCTCGACAACCTGGCGAATACCGCCCGTGTTTTCCTTGGCACCCGCATCGAGTGCGCGCAGTGCCACAACCACCCCTTCGACAAGTGGTCGCAGATGCAGTTCTACCAGATGGCCGCCTTCACCTTCGGGGTGGAGACGAATGACTACTACGGTCCCGCCCAGTTGGGTGCCCGGGATCTGATGAGCAAGGAGGTCCAGGCAGAGCGAGACAAGTACAAGGTCGAACCTCCCAAGAAGAACATGACCCCGGAGGAGAGGAAGGCCTACCGCGACAAGATGGAGCAGATGGGCAAGCAGGCCCGCCTGGCCAGTGATGCCAAGCGCAAGGAATTGCGCCCCGTGGAAGAAGTGCTCGGCGATGTCCGCAACAGCCTGCGCTACACCTCGGTGAACTTCAATCCGAAGCGCGAACTGCGCCTGCCGCACGACTACCAGTATTCCGACGCCAAGCCGAAGTCGACGGTTTCGGCAGCCACGATGATGGGCCACGAGCTCAAGGCGGCTCCCGGCCAGAATGCGCTGGACGCCTTCGCGGACTGGATGACTTCGCCGGAGAATCCCCGCTTCACCACGGTGATTGCCAACCGACTGTGGAAAAAGGTGTTCGGCATGGGTCTCATCGAGCCGGTCGATGAACTCATGGACAGCACGGTTCCCATGAATCCCGAGCTCATGAAGCATCTGGAGAAGCTCATGGTGAGCACGGACTACGATCTCAAGAGCTACCTCCGCGTGCTGCTGAATACCAGCACTTACCAGCGCGCCGTGACCCGGGAGGAAATCCCCGCCGGGGTCACTTATCATTTCACCGGACCGGTGCTGCGCCGCATGAGCGCGGAGCAGATGTGGGATTCCTTCGTGGCCCTCATCAATCCCACGCCCGACATGCCGAACCTTCCCGTTCGTGAGCAGGGTGAGCGTCGCGTGCTTGCTGCCAAGAAGCTGGGTGACGCGCTGAACGAACTGACCCCGGAGGAAATGCTGAAGGGTGCCCAGGCCGCCGCCGTGAAGTACCGCGAGCAGTCCGAGCAGGTCCGGGAACTTCAGAAGAAAATTGCCGAGGCCCGTGCCAATGATGACAAGGAGACCGCCAGGGAGCTCAGCCGCAAGGTGAGCGACCTCCAGCGAGTGGCCCGTCAGGAAGTGAACAACCAGGTTTACCTGCCGGCGGTGAAGAAGCTCGCGGCGACGGTGGCTGGCTCGAAGACTTCTGGGGACAAGGGTGGCGCACCGCTCGTGGCTGCGGCTGACAGCTCCATGATGATGATGAATGAAGGCATGATGGCGGGCGGCAACATGTCCGCGGACCGCATCAAGATTCCCGGATACGACAAGCCGGAGAAGACGGATGAAGAGGTGAAGGCGGAGCGCGAGAAGCAGCTCGCCGCGCTGATGGAAGAAGCAGGTTACTACGGTATCCCTGAGAAGGAACGCCGTGGGTATGCGAACTATCGTGTAGGCCAGATGCGCAACTGGCTGCGCGCCGCGGAGATTGATTCCCCCGCGCCCCGTGGGCACTACCTGCGCGAGTTCGGCCAGAGCGACCGCGAGACCATCGAGAACGCAAACTACGACGCCTCCGTGCCGCAGGCGCTCGCGATGATGAACAGCCAGCTTCTTCCCGGCATCATGGAGCGCTACTCGCAGCTCATGCTTACCGTGAACAAGGCGCCCTACCCGGACGACAAGGTGGAGGCCGTCTACCTGACGCTCCTCTCCCGCAAGCCCACGCCGAAGGAGCTCGAGATCTGGAACAAGGCGCAGAGTTCCGATGCCGGCCTCGACATTTCCGACCTGATCTACGCGCTTATCAATACACAGCAGTTCATCTTCATTCAGTAACCAGAGTTATGAGTTAGGGGTTAAAAGTTAGGAATAGCTCCGACCCTGCTGATTCAAACTATCACGCATCGAATAACTTCTAACGAATAACGCTTAACCTTCAGCACCCATGAGCACCGCCCTCCAGTCCAGCCTCCTTCGTGGCGATCAGCTTTCGCGCCGCCAGTTCGCCGCCCGTACCGCGAGCACGCTGCTCGGGGTGGGTCTGCTTCCCTCCGTCTTCACGAACAAGGCCTCCGCAGCCCCTTTCGAGGGATCTTTCAAGGGCAAGCAGGTGGCCACGGCCAAGAACGTCATCTACCTCTACATGTCTGGTGGCCAGACGCACCTGGACACCTGGGATCCGAAGGAAGGCGTGGAAACCGCCGGCCCCACCAAACCCATCAAGACCAGCGCGGATGGCGTGCGCATTTCGGAGTACCTCCCGCTGACCGCGCAGCAGATGCACCACGTCACGGTGGTGAACTCGCTCACCTCCACCCAAGGGGCGCATGAGCAGGGGAACTACATGATGCACACCAGCTACACGCTGCGTGGCACCATCCGCCACCCCGCCATGGGCTCCTGGCTCACCGCCTTCCAGCCCGCCACGGGGAACACCACCCTGCCCAAGAGCGTCTTCATCGGCAACGACAGCCGCCACCCCGGCGCCGGGTTCCTTCCCGCCAGCTACAACCCGCTCTTCGTGAACAATCCGGAGAACGGCATCAAGAACGTGCGCGTCCAGAAGGGCCTCTCGGAGGACCGCTTCGCCGCGCGCATGTCCCTGGCGGATGAACTGGACAAGGACTTCCGCAACACCTTCCAGCATCGCAATGTGAAGGCCTACGCCGACATGTACGACCACGCGATGACGATGATGAAGAGCGAAGACCTCAAGGCCTTCGACCTTACGGAAGAAAACGAGGAGGTGCGCAAGAGCTATGGCTCCGAGCCCTTCGGCCAGGGCTGCCTGCTGGCCCGCCGCCTCGTGGAACGCGGTGTGCGATTCGTGGAAGTGTCGCTCGGTGGCTGGGATACGCACAATGCCAACTTCGTGCGCGTACCCGAGCTTTGCGACACCCTCGACAAGGCTCTTGCCAGCCTGCTCAGCGACCTCAACTCGCGCGGCCTTCTCGAAGAAACGCTCGTGGTGGTCACCTCCGAGTTCGGCCGCACGCCCGACATCAATGTGAACGTGGGCCGCGACCACTACCCGAAGGCCTTCTCCGGCATCATGGCCGGCGGTGGTGTGAAGGGTGGCTTTGTGTATGGCAAGACCGACAAGGAAGGCCGCGAGGTCATCGAGAACAAGGTGGAGATCCCGCAGTTCAACGCGACCATCGCCTACGCCCTCGGCCTGCCGCTCGACCACGTGGTGTACTCGCCCAGCAAGCGACCCTTCACCATCGCGGACAAGGGCCATCCGCTCACGGATGTGTTTGCTTGAGACAGCAGACTCCGGCCCGCGAGAGCCGGCAACTCAATGAATCATCGACAGGGCGGCATCGAGAGATGCCGCCTTTATTCTTTCCGTGAGTGCGCGGCACACGACCGTTCCCTTGGTGCTGGAGATTGCTCCACCACCCCAATTGAGCTTCGTGTTCCTGAGAGA
>JAEYUU010000597.1 GCA_023429545.1 Verrucomicrobiota bacterium | reverse complement strand
TGTCTTGACTGTATCCGCCCCACCCTTCCATCACCCGGACTTCCGCACTCTCCACGGGATCATTGGATATCTGACCAATCACAACGACATCGACGGACCTTTCAACACCTCCGCAGCAAATAAGCACAGGAACAGCTAAGCTCACCAAAAAGAGCACGAGTCCAACCACCGCAAGCCTAATCAGCCACTTGCGCCAGCCATGCCTCGTTTCTGAACTTACGGCTGCATCAAACGACTGATCTGCACCATCCGAATTCATAGGAGTGATTTTGAACCGGGCGGCTTCATTTTCGCAGAAAATGAAGGGGCGAGACAAGGCTTGTTTTCACATCGCGAGGCGTTGCGGACCACCATCACCCGACCCACTCCTGCAACTCCTCCCGCACCTCGGCACTCAGCTCCACCCCATACTCCTTGTCCGCGTTCACCACGGCCTCCCGGCCGCTGGCCACAGCGATGCGTAACTGCACCTTCGTATTGCCGGGATTCGCGGTGATAATGCCAAAGATAGCTTCCAGGTCCTCCTCGCCATGCTTCGCGCTGTCCAACCGGAGCACCAGCGTGCCATTCCCATTCTTTGAGGACGGCTTTGCGCCCTCCTTCGGTTCCTTGGCAGGCTTCAGCACCTTCACCTCCTGCACGGTGAGGCGGATGGCGTCGGAGCGATTGTCCTTTTCCGTGCGCGCGCGGATGCCCACCGCAGCACCGGAGGCCATGAGCGCCTTGAACTTCTCATACGTCTCATTCCATGCGATGCACTCCACGGTGCCGGTGAAGTCTTCCAGCGCGAAGGTGGCAAAAGCACGGTTGTCCTTCTTGGTGAACTTGATTTCCAGCCGCTCGATGGTGCCGGCACAGAATACCTTCTGCTTCTCCTCCTTCATCTCTTGGAGATCCATGAGACGCGTCACATTGTCCTTCTCGAACACGTGCCGGTATTTGTCGAGAGGATGCCCGGAGACAAAGAAGCCCAGCAGTTCCTTCTCGAAGGCCATGACCTCTTCCTTGGTCCAGGGCTTGGGCTTCTGTGCGGCAGGCAAATTGTTACGGGAAGCCCCCATGTCGTCATCTCCGAAGAGACTCACCAGTCCGGCGCGCTTCTCCTTCTGGCGCGAAGAAGCAGATGCCAGCACTTGATCGATGCGCGCAAACATCGCTGCACGATCCTCCTTGGTGAAGTCAAATGCACCCACCTTGATGAGCGCTTCCATGAGCCGCTTGTTGATGGCGCGCGTGTCGAGGCGCTGGCAGAAATCGTCCAGGCTGGTGAAGCGTCCGTTCTTCTCCCGCTCCGCCACTGCTGTGGCCATGGCCCCCTCGCCCACGTTCTTCACGGCGGAGAGACCGAAGCGAATGGCATCTGGCACCGTGCTGTCACCCATGCACTCGGGGGCAAACTTCAGCGCGCTCTTGTTCACATCCGGCGGTAGGATGGTCATGCCCATGCGCTGGCATTCGGAGACGAAGCTGGAGATCTTGTCCGTGTTGTTGACTTCATAGGACAGCACCGCCGCCATGAACTCCACGGGATAGTTCGCCTTCAGGTACGCCGTGCGGTAGGTGACAATCCCGTACGCGGCGGAGTGCGACTTGTTGAAGCCGTAACCTGCGAACTTGGCCAGGAGGTCAAAGATGTCATTGGCCTTGCGATCGCTGATGCCGACCGTTTTGCCACAGCCCTCCACGAAGATAGCGCGCTGCTGGGCCATCTTCTTTTCGTCCTTCTTACCCATGGCGCGTCGCAGTTCATCCGCGGCGCCGAGGGTGTAGCCCGCGAGAAGGTTGGCCGCCTTCTGCACCTGCTCCTGGTAGATGAGAATGCCGTACGTCTCCTTGCTGACGTCCTCCAGCAGCGGATGGAGATACTCCACCTTCTGCTCGCCCTTCTTGCGCTTGATGAAGTCCGGGATGAGGTCCATCGGGCCCGGACGGTAGAGGGCCAGCAGCGCGATGATTTCCTCAATGCGGTCCGGCTCGAGTTGCTTGCACGTATTGGACATGCCGCCCGATTCCATCTGGAACACGGCGACCGTCTCGCCCTTGTGCAATAGCTTGTAGGTGTTCTCGTCGTCCAACGGGACGGTCTCAATCTTGAAATCCGGGACTCGCAGGCGGACGAACTGCACCGCGTCATGGATCACGCTGAGGGTCTTCAACCCCAGGAAGTCCATCTTCAACATGCCCACATCCGTGAGCGGACCCATGGCGAACTGGGCCACAACTTCATCCGCGGCACCGCGAGTGAGCGGGATGAAATTGTCCAGCGGCTGATCACCGATAACGATGCCTGCCGCGTGGATGCCGGCATTGCGGGTCATGCCTTCCAGGAAGGTGGCGTGTCTCCAGAGTTCCTGTGTGGCGGGCTCCTCGGCGATGGCCTTCTTCAGGTCGGGATTCTTCTCCACCGCGTCCTCAAGCGTGATATTCAGCTCGGCAGGAATCATCTTGGAAATGCGATCCGCATCTCCGTAGCTCATGCCGAGCACACGGCCCACGTCACGGATCACGCTCTTCGCACCCATGGTGCCGAAGGTGATGATGTGGCTCACACTGCGCTCGCCATAGTGGTGGCGTACGTAGTCAATGACCTCCGGACGGCGCGTCTGGCAGAAGTCGATGTCGACGTCAGG
>JAEYUU010000494.1 GCA_023429545.1 Verrucomicrobiota bacterium | reverse complement strand
CGCAAGTCTGGACCAAAAACGACAACTTCCGCACGGTGGTGTATTTCTCCGATGACGATGGTCGCACATGGAAGCGCAGCCAGACCCTGCTCTCCGCTCCCAAGCGCGGGGCGATGGAACCCGGCCTCATCGAGTGCAAGGATGGCAGCGTGCTGCAGATCATCCGCACACAGACTGGCAGGATCTGGCACTCGTACTCGAAGGACAGGGGCGAGACATGGAGCGAAGCTGCGCCGTGGACTATCGAGGCGCCTGAATCACCCTCCACGCTCGTGCGTCTGCCGGACACGAATGAATGGCTTCTGGTGTGGAATCCCAACGTGGAGTGGAAGGACCCTGAGAAGACCGTGCTCGGCGCGAACCATGGTGGACGCCGCACGCCGCTCGTCGGCGCCATCTCAAGCGACGAAGGGAAAACGTGGTCCAAGCCACGTGAGATCGAAACGGACCCCAAGGTTACCTATGCCTACACCAGCATTACACCGCATGGGGATCGCGTGCTGCTCAGCTACTACTATTTTCCAATCGGCAGCAAGGATCTCTCCCTGCGGTTCAAGAGCATTCCCCGCGCATGGTTTACCAGTGCCTCGCAAGCCGGTGCGCCGGCACTCAAGGTCGAGCCGAAGCCCGAGCGTCTCGCCATCATGAGGGATGGTCAGCATGTCGCGGATTATGTCTTCAGCGATGAGAAAACGCTGCGCCCGCACTTCCGCAATGTGCAGGCCATCCCCGGCGTGCAGGTGACACGCCAGCATCCTCCCGTGCCCGGAGTGGATGCGATGGATCATGACACCATGCATCCCGGGATATGGCTGGGCTTTGGCGACATCAACGGTGAGGATTTCTGGCGGAACAAGGCGCGGATCGAACATGTGCGCTTCGCAGGCCCGGTGGAGGCCAAGGATGGCGTGGTGACGTTCGTGGACGAGAGCCGCCTTGTCTCCGCTACAGGTGCACCGATGGGCACGCTCACCTCACGCATCCGGCTCACCGCCCGCACGGATGGCCTGACGATGAATTGGGATGCCACCATCAACGCCGGCGAGATGGATCTCGTCTTTGGCAATCAGGAGGAGATGGGCTTCGGCGCGCGCGTGGCCACGCCTCTTGCGGAGAAATCCGGCAGGGGTGGTCTCGTGAAGACCAGCAACGGCGATGTGGGCGCGAAACTAGCGTGGGGCAAGCAGGCTGCGTGGTGCTCCTACGGCGGCCTGCTGGATGGAAAGCACACCGGCATCGCGATCCTCCCCGATCCGGCCAATCCTCATCCCACTTGGTGGCATACGCGTGACTACGGTGTTTTCGTCGCGAATCCCTTCGGCGCACGCGCCGGCAGTGCTGGCGGCACGCTCACCCTGCCAAAAGGTCAGAACCTGCAGCTGCGGTTTGCGGCGGTGTTGTATGCGTCGGGGCAGGAGATGGATGTCGGAAAGCTCTTCAAAGAAGGGAGTTGATCACGCCGGCGGCGTGGCGACGAATCAACTGTCGGCGGCAATATTTCTCGCAAAACCCGACTAAAAGCCCTATACCGGATGAGGCATTCCGAGGCTGGTTGGGAATGTCCTGGTCGGTGAAATCAACTTCAACTACAACGTCTTCGAATGGAAGGGTATCTGTGCTTGCGTTTCTTGGGTGTGCTGGCGATTGCCGGCATCACATCCGCCCTGAATGGGCAGGTGCTCACTGCGGAGAAGATTGCCGAAAAGCTGAGGCCTTCCACCGTGCTCATTGAGAATCTCGAGGGTGGGGGAACCGGCGTTGTGCTTACAGAGGCAGGGCTCATTCTGACGAATCATCACGTCATAGGGTCCGGAATCGATTTGAAGGTCCGGCTCCAGATGAGATTTGGGAACAAGCTGGCGGTCACGGAACTGGATCAGGTCAAGCTCCTCAAAGTTCACCCCAAATATGATCTTGCGGTGCTTCAGGCGGTGGCTCCTGAGGGGGCAGCCTTTGTTCCGGTGCAAATGGCTTCGAAGCTGGATGCCGTCGCCACCGGCAGCCAGTGCTATGTCATCGGCAATCCCGGCGGGCCGGATGGCTCCGCGTTGGAGATGAGCATTACGGAGGGGCTGGTAAGTTCCGCCAGCCGCAACTTGGAGGGGCTGGACTACATCCAGGTATCTGCCGCAATGAACCCGGGGAATTCCGGGGGGCCGGTCTGTAACGAGTATGGGCGCTGCATTGGTATCGCGACGTGGAAAATGACGCAGACGGAGGGCATTGGTTTCGCGATTCCTGCGCACAAGGTGGTGCTCTCGGAATTCATTGAACCAAAGGACAAGCCCAAAAACCTGGCTTTGGCCCGGGAACTTGAGAACTATGCGGCGCAGTTCATGGAGGCAGCGGAGCAGACGGCAGGCGCTGAGCAGCAAGTGCTCTTGCAGAATGCCATTCAGATCTACCGGCTGACCCTTGCCGCTGCTCCGAATGATTCTTCCCCATATCATAATCTGGGACTCGCCTACCAGAACCTGGGCAGCAACTCCGTCGCTAAAAAGTATTTCGAGGCCGCATTGAAGCTCTCGCCCGGCAGCGCCACCACCCTCCACTCGCTGGGTGTCATCC
>JAEYUU010000491.1 GCA_023429545.1 Verrucomicrobiota bacterium | reverse complement strand
TTTTGAGGGGTGTGCATGCCTGCCTTGGTCTGAGTCCATGTTTTCCGGGAAGCACTGGACTCTGGTGGCGGGAGGCCTGCCCTGGTGTTGTGCAGGCCGCGCCGTCGATGGTTGGGGATGGGGAAATTCAGGTGGAGGTGGGGAAGTCCATGCGGAGCCTTGGCCCGACGCAGTTCACCGTGGGGGGTGCGTCCGAGGCGGGGACGAGCACGCCCGATTGCTCCAACTCCTGCCAGGCTTCCTCGCAGCTCAGGCAGCGGTCAGGGTACAACTCCATCAACCGGCGGGCTGCTTCTTCCATGGTGAACGACCGGCCATTGAAACTCAGGCAGGTCACTTCGATGGCGGTTTGGTTGTGCATCATGACGGTGTGGGGCTCCTTTCCGTAAGGCATCGCATTTGCCCAGAATTGCGAGGGTGTGATTATTGCCGTTTAGGATTTTTTTGGAGGGGCCACAAATCAACTGGCACACGATGAAGCTATCACCATGACGTGTCGGAGGGCGGCTGTGCCAAACAAAACGGCGACCCCGCCTCGCGAGATCGCCGTTCGTTGATTCTTGGGGACACCCTCACCGCTTACTGCCGCACCGTGCCACCAGCTCCATGCGCCGCCTTCAGGTGTTCCTTGAGCAAATCACGGCCGAAGTCGCCATCGAAATCGCGCCAGGCGGCGTGGACGTGGTTGGCGTTGTTCTGGGTGTTGTCGTACTCCAGCACGAAGGTCTTGCCCTGCACGCGGTAGTAGTGGCCTTCGCCCTTCTCCTTGCCGCCTGCCCAGGCGAAGTGGACGGGGCCGCTGGCCTTGATTTCCTTCCAGGTCTCCTCGGCCACATCGGGGCGGGTGCGGAAGAGGTGCACGCGGATGAGCTTTTCCAGCAGCGTCTTCTGGGCGTCGTTCAGCTCGGTTTCGCTGAGGCCATCCGGTGTGAGGGGTTTCACTTCACGCTCGGCGCCGGTGAGGATGTCCTTGTAGGCGGTTTCGCTCACGAGCGCCTTCTTGAACTGGGCGTCGTCGAGGGACTTCGCCAGTTCGCGGCCGAGGTCCTCCTCAGCGCCCAAAATGCGCAGGCCGGCGCGGGGACCCTCACGCAGCTCGCCGGGGTTGGAACCGTAGAAGGAAGGAGTCACACGGAGCAGGGAGCCGTCCTTGACGGTGAAGTTCAGGGAGAGGTGGTGGCCTTCGAAACGCCAGCCCCAGGCGCCTTTCATGGAGGGTTCGCCGAAGATGCTCACGAAGTAGCGCTCTGGGTCGCGGCGCACGCGCGCGGCATCACGCTTGGCGGGATCCGCGCCCTCGATGGTGTAGAGCACCTCCTCCAGGGACATGATGGTGGTGGCCTTCATGTAGCCGGTGTTGCTGAGGCCGGAGTTCAGCAGGGCGTGGGCGAGCAGGCGCTGCTCCTGGGTCATCTCCTTGAGGGGGAGGCCGAGGCGCTCCTTCGGGATGAAGTGCCAGTTCAGCCGCTCATCACTGTCGAAGAGAAAGACAGCCTTGGCCTTGGACTCGGCTGGCAGCGCGTTCAGCAGGGCACTGGCGGTGTCCACCATCTGCTGGGCGCCGTCATGAGCGCGAGCGGGCTGGATGCTGCTGAGAGCCGCGCAGGCGATTGCGGCGAGGAGGGACCATTTGCTGAGTCGTGGATACATGGGAAACGTATGGAATTTGTCGGGGTGGGGTGAAGCGAACGTGCCGGGCGCCTGCGGTATCTCAAGATTTAGTAAAAAAGGCGGGCAGTATTGACACTGAAATGCCGCACGGGGTAATCTCGCGTTCCGACCGAGAATTTGTCCTAAAAATCCACGCAACAGCCACGGTTTTACATGTATTCCAACGAAGACTTTTTGCTCGAACTTCTCCGCGAGGCGGGAATGGTGACCGAGCAGGACCTTGATCACGTCCACAAGACCAAGAAGCCCCAGGAAACGATTATTGAGGGTCTGATCAAATCCGGGGTGGTGACCGAGGAGGATGTGGCGAGGACCATGGCGGTGAATTCCGGCATGGAGTTCGTGGATCTCACGGGCTTTGTGCCGCCGGCGGACATCAAGCTGGCCGTGCCCGAAGAGGCCGCACGCCGCTACCGGGTGGTGCCGCTGGGCTTTGAACATGGCCGCATGCAGGTGGCAATCAGTGACCCGAACAACTTTGAGACATTGGACGCGCTGCCGCATGTCCTGAAGGCGGAGATCGACTTCGTGTGCGCCACGCCGGAGAATATCCGCACCCTGCTTTCCACCATCTATGGGAACGCCGGTGACATGGCGGAGACCTTCGTGAAAGGCGTAGAGTCAGGGGGCGCCGAGGAGGCGCCCATCATCCGCCTGGTGACGAACTCGCTGATGGAGGCCTTCAAGGCGCGCTCCTCGGACATTCACATCGAGCCCATGGAGAAGGACCTCCGCATCCGCTACCGCATTGACGGTGTGCTGCATGACGTGGAGCACCATCCCAAGAAGCTGCACAGCTCCATCATCGCCCGTATCAAAATCATGACGGGCACCATGAGCATCGATGAGAAACGCATCCCCCAGGACGGCCGCATCCAGATGAAGTTCCAGGACAAGGAACTGGATCTTCGCGTGAGCATTGTGCCCACCAGCAACGGTGAGAGCGTGGTCATGCGTATCCTGGACAAATCCTCGCTCCGTCTGGGACTGAGCGACCTCGGCTTCCTGTCGGATGACCAGGAAACCTTTGAAAAGCTCATTACCCTGCCGGATGGCATCATCCTTGTGACGGGTCCCACTGGCTCGGGCAAGACGACGACGCTCTACGCGTGCCTGAACTACATCAATCGGCCGGACCGCAAGATTATCACGGTGGAAGACCCGGTGGAATACGAACTGCCCGGCATCAACCAGGTGATGGTGAAGGAGGACATTGGCATGACCTTCGCCGCTGCGCTGCGCGCCATGTTGCGCCAGGCGCCGAACATCATCATGATTGGTGAGATTCGAGACCTGGAGACGGCGAGCATCGCCATCAACGCGTCACTCACCGGTCACTTGGTGTTCAGCACGCTGCACACCAATGATGCGCCCAGCGCCGTCTCGCGTCTCACGGACATCGGCATCAAGCCCTTCCTCATCGCCTCCGCGGTGCGCGCCATCGAGGCCCAGCGTCTCGTGCGCAAACTGTGCCCGGACTGCAAGAAGGAGGGATCGCTTTCGGAGTCAGAACTGCGCAAGTTGGGGCTGGATCCCTCCCAGGTCTATGGCGCCACCATCATGGTGCCGGAGGGGTGCCCGAAGTGCCGTGGCAACGGCTACCGCGGACGACTCTCCATCATCGAAATCTTCAAGATGGACGACGAGGTGCG
Organism: Verrucomicrobiota bacterium; assembly: GCA_023429545.1. Lineage (GTDB taxonomy): Bacteria > Verrucomicrobiota > Verrucomicrobiia > Verrucomicrobiales > Verrucomicrobiaceae > Roseimicrobium. The sequence continues at coordinate 3,233 of JAEYUU010000491.1, read as the reverse complement.
CGGCATGATCAACCAGTCCCTGTCCTCACCTCAGTTGCGCAAGCGGGCGAGAGAACTGGGCATGCGCACGCTCCGTGAAGACGGGGTGCGCAAGGTGTTGGCCGGCATGACCACGGCGGAAGAGGTCATCGAGGAGACCATGTCCGACGCCAGCTAGCCGGGGAGCCCTGCTTCCCACATCGCAATCATTCAGCACTTAATCTTTCTAATAACATGACAGCAGACAGCGTGGTGGACATGCTCGTGCAGCGGGGCCTGCTCGACGAGGGGCAGGGCAGCGACCTTGTTCACGATGTGAAGCACACCGGCAAGGACATCGTGGAGTTGCTGGTAGAGTACGGCATCTTCAATCATGCGGACGAATTCTGGGCCACCGTGGCGGAGGAAATCGGAGCGGAGCATTATGATCTGGAGACCTTCGAGCCCACGCCGGATGTGCTTCAACTGATTCCCGCCGGGATGGCGCGACTCTGCGGCGCCTTCGCCATTCAGGCAGCGCCGGATGGCATCCATGTGGCGCTCACGGATCCGCTTAATCCCCAGCTCATGGAGGATCTGCGTTTTGGTCTGGGCAAGAACATCGTGCCCGTGGTCGCCCGGCGTGAGCAGGTGCAGGCCCTCATCGACAAGCACTACGGAAAGGGCACAGAGAGCATCCAGGACATCTTCAACCAGCTCGGTGTTTCCACGAGGCCCGGGGAGAAGGGGAACCTGGAGGCGGAGGCGAACAGCGCGCCCATCGTGCGCTTCGTGGACCTCGTACTGGAGCAGGCCATTAAAGAGAAGGCGTCGGACATCCACTTCGAGCCCTTCGAGCATGAGTTCAAGATCCGCTACCGCGTGGACGGTTCCCTTTATGAGATGGCTCCGCCGCCGGTGCATCTGGCGGCCTCCGTCATTTCCCGCGTGAAGGTCATGTCCAACATGAACATCGCGGAACGCCGCGTGCCGCAGGACGGCCGCATCATGACTGTCGTGGACGGGCGTCCGGTGGACATGCGTGTCTCCACCCTGCCCACCCAGTATGGTGAGAGCGTGGTGCTGCGCGTGCTGGACCGCTCCTCAGTGAACCTCTCGCTGGAGAATCTGGGGATGCCGGAATTCCTCTTCAGCTACATCCATGAGACGATTCACAAGCCGAACGGCATCTTCATCGTCACCGGACCCACCGGCGCGGGCAAGACCACCACGCTGTACGCCGCGCTGAAGGAGATCAACACCATCGACGCCAAGCTGCTCACGGCGGAAGATCCGGTGGAGTATGACATTGAAGGCATCATGCAGGTGCCCATCAATGAAGCTGTGGGACTCACGTTCGGCCGGGCGCTGCGAGCCTTCCTTCGTCAGGACCCGGACCGTATCATGGTGGGAGAGATGCGTGACGTGGAGACGGCGCAGATTGCCATCCAGGCCTCGCTTACAGGTCACCTGGTGCTGAGCACCTTGCACACCAATGACTCCGCGGGCGCGGTCACGCGTCTCATCGACATGGGTGTCGAGCCCTTCCTGGTCGCCGCCACGCTGGAAGGTGTGCTGGCCCAGCGCCTCCTGCGCACCATCTGCAAGAGCTGCAAGATGCCCTACCAGCCAAATGCCATCGTGCTCAACCAGCTTGGCCTTTCACAGAGTGACATTGGCACCAAGCACTTCTACACCGGCGGGGGCTGCCAGTCCTGCGGCAACTCAGGATACAAGGGACGCAAAGGCATCTACGAACTCCTCGACATCAGCGATCCCCTGCGGGAACTCATCACCCAAAAAGCACCCACCCTGGTGATCCGCCAGAAGGCCATTGAACTGGGTATGACCACCCTGCGCGAGGACGGTCTGCGCAACATCTACGATGGGGAGACGTCCATCGAAGAGGTGCTCAAATATACCTGATGCCACCCCCTTCTGCCGGAGTCCTGCTTCTCGGAAATTGCCATTTTTTCCCTGTGGACAAGCTCCGGCGAAACCCGGTAATCTTTAAGCAAAGCAAAAACCAGCGACCAACTGACGACCCCACGCCATGCCGAAATTTCATTATATCGCCCTTGATTCGAACGGGCAGGAAAATGCCGGAGTGATTGATGCGCCGAACGAAGCGGAGGCCATCGGACAGTTGCGGCGTGGACAGCTCTACCCGACGCAGGTCGTTGAGGAAGGCAAGGGTGACACGGCGTCCATCCGGAAGCGCGCCCGCACCACGGGTGGCAAGGGAAAGACCAAGGCTGGCGGCAAGGCCTCCGGCTCTGCCAAAGTGGCAGGAAAGACGCTGATGATTTTCACCCGCCAGCTGGCAACGCTGATTGACTCCGGTCTTCCGCTGCTGCGTGGTCTCACGGTGCTGGGGCGCCAGGAGCCCAACCCGGTGATGAAGCGCACCATCAACACGCTGGCGGACTCCGTGCAGACCGGCAGCACGTTCTCCGAAAGCCTCCAGCAGTTCCCGCGCATCTTCAACAAGCTGTACGTGAACATGGTGAAGGCCGGTGAACTCGGCGGGGTGCTGGAACTCGTGCTCAACCGCCTGGCGGAATATCAGGAAAAGGCCCAGAAGCTGAAGAACAAGATCGTCGCCGCGATGGTGTATCCCATCATCGTGATGGTCATCGCCGTGGGCATCATGATCTTCCTGATGACGGTGATCGTGCCGAAGTTCGAAAAGATCTTCGAAGAAATGCTGGGTGACCGCAACAAGCTGCCTGAGCTGACCAAGGCGGTCATCGGGTTCAGCCGGTGGATCCAGAGCAACGTCCTCTTCCTCGTCATCGGTGTTGCCGGCCTCATCGTGCTCTGGCAGGTGGTCAAGTCCACCAAGGGCGGTCGTGCGATCATTGACGCCTGGAAGCTCAAGATTCCCCTCTTCGGCGACGTGCAGCGCAAGAGTGCGATTTCCCGCTTCACCCGCACGCTGGGTACGCTGGTCACCTCTGGTGTGCCGATCCTGCAGGCGCTGAACATCACCCGTGAAACCGCCGGCAACATCGTGGTGTCTGACGCCATCGACAAGGTGCACAACGCGGTGAAGGAAGGGGAGAGCATGGTGGCTCCGCTGGAGTCCAGCAAGGTCTTCCCCCCGATGGTCATCAGCATGGTGGACGTAGGTGAAGAAACCGGCCAGCTCCCCGAGATGCTTCTCAAGGTGGCGGACGTGTACGAAGATGAAGTGGACAACTCCGTGTCCGCGCTGACCTCGATGCTGGAGCCGTTGATGATCGTCATCCTGGCCGTGGTTGTCGGTGTCATCG
>JAEYUU010000482.1 GCA_023429545.1 Verrucomicrobiota bacterium | reverse complement strand
CTCGCCAGCCCCCCCTTCCCTTTTTTCGCCGCGTTCGCCGCTTTCAGCTCCGCCTGCTTTCGGGCTCGCTTCGCCGCCACCCGGATGTTCAGAATCTCCACGAACACGGAGAAGGCCATGGCGAAGTAGATGTAGTTTTTCAGGTGCAGATCGTGCGCCTTGTCGGTGGCGAGACCTTCGATCATGAGCATCACGCCGATGAGAATCAGGAAGCTCAGGGCGAGCATCTTCACCGTGGGGTGGCGGTTGATGAAGTCACTCACGGACCCGGCGAAGACCATCATGAAGATCACCGCCACAATCACCGCGATGACCATCACCATGATGCTCTGGGCCATGCCCGCGGCCGTGATCACGGAATCCAGTGAGAAGACGATGTCCAGCATGGCAATCTGAACGAGAATGGGGCCCATCGCCGCGTGCTTCGGCTGGCTGTGCTCGATGTCTCCTTCCGGGTCACCTTCGATCTTGTGGTGGATTTCTTTGGTCGCCTTGAAGAGCAGGAACATCCCGCCGAAAATAAGAATGAGGTCCTTCCCGGAGAATCCATGGCCCATCACGGCAAACAGGTCATTCTTGAGCGACATCACCCAGGTGATGGAGAACAGCAGCAGGATGCGCATGATCATGGCCAGCGCCAGGCCGATGAAGCGTGCTTTGGGCTGCTGTTCCTTGGGCAGTTTGTCCACCAGGATGCTGATGAAAACGATGTTGTCGATGCCCAGCACGACCTCCATGACGGTGAGCGTCAGGAGCGCGACCCACGCCTCCGGCGAGGTGATCCAAGAGGTGTCAAAGGCGCTGAGCGCGGCAAGCATTTCCATGGCGCGCGGAGAGTAGCTGGATGCGGGCCACTGGCAAATGAGGAATGGCAATCCCGCCCCCAGAATTACCCGGCTTTGCGACTTTCTTTCTTTTCGCTTATCTCCAATCATGCCCGCCCCTCAATCCCGAGCCACCGCGACCCTTCGCGGCACGGTGGAGCGTGTGACCTTCCACACGGAGGAGACCGGCTACTGCATCCTGAAGGTGCGGCCCGAGAAGGGCGGGGGCGGCGAGCTCGTGACCCTGCTGGGCAATACCCCGCGCGTGGTGCCCGGTGAGGAAATCGACGCCCGCGGCGCCTGGGTGCAGAATGCGGAGTACGGGCGCCAGTTCAAGGCGGAGCACATCAAGCTGGCCCGCCCGAAGTCCCTGGATGGCCTGGTGCACTACCTCGGCAGCGGACTCATTGAAGGCATCGGCTCCAAGTACGCGAAGCGCATCGTGGACAAGTTCGGCACGGAGGTCTTCGACATCATCGAGAACACCTCCGCGCGTCTGCAGGAGGTGGAGGGCATCGGGAAGAAACGCCGCACGGAGATCCGCGACTCGTGGATGAAGCAGAAGGCGGTGCACGCCATCATGATCTTCCTGCATGAGCAGGGCATCAGCACCGCGCGCGCCCTGCGCATCTACAAGACCTATGGCGAGGAGGCGGTGCAGGTATTGCAGCAGAACCCTTACCGGCTCGCGGCGGACATCCATGGGGTGGGATTCAAGACAGCGGACGAGATCGCCGCGCATATGGGCATTGCCAAGGATGCCCCCCAGCGCATCCGCGCGGGCATCCTTTACGCGCTGGATGAGGCGTCTGGCTCCGGCCACACCTGCCTCCCCCGCCCCGCCTTGATCGAGGCCGCGGGAAGGATGCTCGATGCACCCACGGAAGCGGTGGAAGCGCAGCTTGAAGGACTGTTCGCGGAGGAAGGCGCGGTGCAGGAGCGCATCGAGGGAGAGGAGCGTGTGTTCCTCCCCATGCTGCACCATGCGGAGAAGCAGGTGGCGCTTCATTTGCACCAACTCCTGGCGAAACCCTCCACGCATCCGGAGATGGATGTGGAGAAGGCCCTCGCCTGGTGCCAGCAGAAGACAGGACTCGCGCTCGCGGAAAGCCAGCAGCGTGCCGTGAAGGAGGCCCTGCGCCAGCGCGTGCTCATCATCACCGGCGGCCCCGGCGTGGGGAAGACGACGATTGTGAACACGGTGCTCACCATCCTGCGCGCCAAGAAGGTGACGACTGTGCTCGCCGCTCCCACGGGACGCGCCGCGCAACGTCTCGGCGAGAGCACGGGTCTGGAAGCACGCACGCTGCACCGCCTGCTGGAGTACCAGGGTGAAGGTGTGTGGGGTCGCAATCGCAACAAGCGGCTCGATGGCGACCTCTTCGTCATCGACGAGTGCTCCATGGTGGACACGCAGCTCATGTCCCGCCTGCTCGACGCGCTGCCGGAGGAGGCTCACCTGCTGCTGGTGGGAGATTCGGACCAGCTCCCCAGTGTTGGCGCGGGCGCGGTATTGCACGACTGCATCAGCAGCGGCGCCGTGCCTGTGGTGAAGCTCACCGAAATCTTCCGCCAGGCCGCTCAAAGCCGCATCATCACCGCGGCGCACAGCATCAATCACGGTCAGATGCCGGATCTGAAGCCTTCTCCAGATGCAGACTTCTTTTTCCTGGAGCGCGCCAGCGGCGAGGAGATCCAGCAGACCATTGTGCAGCTCATGAAAGAGCGTCTGCCAGCGAGATACGGCTTCGACCCCGCAAAGGACATCCAGGTGCTGTGCCCCATGAACCGCCAGCTCCTCGGCACGCGTGCTTTCAATGAGGTGCTGCAAGATGCGCTCAATGCGCCGCGTGAGATGCAGTTCGAAGTCGAGCGTTTCGGCATCAAGTACCGTGTGGGGGACAAGGTCATCCAGACACGCAACAACTACGACAAGGGTGTCTTCAACGGAGACATCGGCCACATCCGCGCCATCGACAGCGAGCCGGTGAAGATCACCGTGGCCTTCGACGAGAACCTGGTGGACTACGAACCCGGCGAGCTGGATGAGCTGCAGCTCGCGTACGCCATCACCATCCATAAGTCACAGGGCAGTGAGTTCCCCTGCGTCATCATCCCACTGGCCATGGCGCAATTCATCATGCTGGAGCGCAGCCTCATCTACACCGCCATCACGCGCGGAAGGCGGCTGGTGGTGATTGTCGGGGAGCAGAAGGCCCTGGGCACCGCCGTGCGCAATGGCGAGGGACGTAGAAGGTACACCGGACTGAGGCAGAGGCTGGTGGCGGCGAGGTGAACACTGCATCAGACCAGCGTCTTCCTGATGCAATTCTGCCAGATGACACCAACCAATGACACCGTGCACACACTGATGAGCCATCTTGCGTCCTGACGAACTGCCGGCACACAAGCCAGCACGGCCACAGCATGCATCAACAGCGGCACCATGAGTCGGCGGAGGAGCCTCCGTGCCTCAATCTTGACGCCATTGACGGACACTTCGGAATAGTGCGCCATGAATATTTCCATCCCTACGCCATAGAGCCATGCCAGCGTGGAGACCGCCGATGTCCATCCCAACACTGCGGTCGTCACCCCTTCCGATGCAATGCCCATTACGCCTCCGCCGCAAAGGCTCGCGACACCCAGCAACAACAGGCCTGAGGTGGTGGTGACCGAGATGGTAAGAATCATACGGACTCGCATTACGATGAACAACGGCATGCGCCCCGTCAATGAGCGGCGACCCGGCCTGCCTGTGTGAAAATGTCAATTCCATTGGAAGGAACCCGCTACTGGGTACAAATTCTCCTCCCGGTAGCCCCCTGCCGGGTCATCTCCATGGACCCCAAGACTGAAATCACCCGCCGCCGCACCTTTGCCATCATCACCCCCCCGGATGCCGGCAAGACGACGCTCACTGAGAAATTGCTCCTCTACGGCGGTGCCGTGCAGCTTGCAGGCAGTGTGACCTCCCGGAAGAACCAGCGGGCCACCACCTCCGACTGGATGGAACTGGAGAAGCAGCGCGGCATTTCCGTCTCCTCCACGGTGCTGCAGTTCGAGTACAACGGCAGCGTCATCAACCTCCTGGACACCCCGGGCCACAAGGACTTCTCCGAGGACACCTACCGCGTGCTCACGGCGGTGGATGCCGCCATCATGGTCATCGACTCCGTGAACGGCATCGAAAGCCAGACACGCAAGCTCTTCGAGGTTTGTCGCAAGCGCGGGGTGCCCATCTTCACCTTCATGAACAAGTTGGACCGGCCCTCCCGTCCGCCGCTGGAACTGCTCGATGAACTGGAGACCGTGCTTGGCATCGGAGCCTGCGCCATCAACTGGCCTCTCGGCACAGGAAAGAGCTTCTGCGGTGTCTTTGACCGCCGGGACAGCGCCGTGCATCTTTTCCAGCGCAATGCTCGCGGGGCGTACCGCGCCAAGGAACGCGTCGGCAGCCTTGATGATGACTTCGTGAAGGAAAACGTGCCCGACTTCGCCTTGAAGCAGGCCATCGAGGAGCTGGACATGCTGGAGGGTGCAGGTCACGCCTTTGACCGCAAGCTCATTGACCAGGGCAAGCTGACTCCGGTCTGCTTCGGCAGCGCCAGCAACAACTTCGGCGTGCAACTCCTGCTCGACGCCTTCCTGGAGATGGCCCCGCAACCCAGTCCACGTCTCGCGGGAGAGCGCCTCGTGGAGGCCTCCGACCCGGGCTTCTCCGCCTTTGTCTTCAAGATCCAGGCGAACATGGATCCGCGTCACCGCGATCGCATCTACTTCATCCGCATCGTCTCCGGCGTCTTCAAGCGGGACATGGTGGTAAAGAACCCCCGCAGCGGCCAGCGCGTGCGCCTCGCGAACTCCCAGCGCCTCTTCGCCCGGGATCGCGAGACCGTGGACGACGCCTTCCCCGGCGATGTGGTGGGCATTGTGGGCAATCACGACCTGCGCATCGGTGACACTTTGACCGAGACGGCCGGCATCGTCTTTGATGAAACACCGCGCTTCATCCCGGAGTGCTTCGCCCACCTGCACAACTCCAGTCCGGCCCACTACAAGCGTTTCCGTGAGGGCATGGAGCAGCTGCTCCATGAAGGCGTCGTCCAGCAGTACTACCAGCCGCACGCCGTGCAGCGCATCCCGCTGCTGGGCGCAGTCGGCCCACTTCAATTTGAGGTGGTGCAATACCGTCTCCAGTCAGAATACAACGCGGAGTGCCGCATCGAGAACGCCTCCTACACGATGGTCCGCTGGTTGCGCCGCCAGGATGGCACCGCCTTCAACCTCCAGGAGACCACCCCCTGCTCCGATGCCACCGTGGCGCTCGACGAACTCGACCGCCCCGTGGTGCTCCTCGGCGACACCTGGGCCGAGCGCACCTTCAAGAGCCGCAATCCGGCATTGGACCTGTTGACGGAGCCACCGGCCGCGTAACCAGTTCAAGGGCTCGAAACGACCTGGTTTGCCTTTAGCCACTCCGACAGCTCCCTGAGACACTGCTCGCGATGGCTGAAGAACAGGAAGTGATTCGCCTGTGGATAAGCGCTGAAATGCACGCTGGCATTTGCCTTGCGCATGACTTCGACACATTGCTTCAC
>JAEYUU010000449.1 GCA_023429545.1 Verrucomicrobiota bacterium | reverse complement strand
TTCCAGCCGGACGGGTCTGAAGTCATGCCAGCCGTGCTTGTATGTTGACCACTTCCCCCACTCTACCCCTCGCCCGCTCCCGCGCCGCCTTCTTGCGTTCCTCCCCCAGCGCCGTGCCCTCGATGCGGATCGTCTCCACCTCCGTAATGCGGAGTGAAAATAGAAACTCAGGCGAGATATGCGGCGGTGGATTCGCCACCAGATCACGGCGGATGAAGGCGGGATCGGGCTGGGTCTTCAGCTCGTTTGAAAAGGTAGGCACGGAGCGCGGGATCATCCGAGAGGCTTGCAGCACGGGTGAAGGCGTGGCGTGCTTCCTCGTGGCGAGTGAGCAGTTGCAGCAGATGTCCGCGTGCCGCCCAGTAGGGTTGATAAGCGGCGACACGATCACCGGCCATGTCTTCCAGCGCGGCGAAACCAGCAGCAGGATTCCCGGCCTGCGCCATGGCCACGGCACGCCCCACGAGTGAGCCGATGCCCGGCGCGATCTGCACCAGACCTCCGTAGAGCAGGAGTATCTCCGGCCAGTCAATGCGACCACTCACGGCGCGATCCGCATGGATGGACTGGAGGGCCGCCTCCAGTTGATAACGTCCCATCCGTTTGTACGAAGCGGCGATCCGCAGGTGTTGCTCAGCCTCCTTCATCATGGGTCGTGACCATCGCAGCGGGTCCTGCTCATCCAACGGCACGAAGACACCATCGCTCGTGAAGCGCGCCTCCCTGCGGGCCTCACAGTGCAGCATGAGTGCAAGCAACCCGTGCGCCTCGGGCTCGCTCGGCATCAACTGCACCAGCATCCGCCCCAGCGCGAGCGCCTCCCCGGCCAGCGCGTGATGCGTGGAGCCGTTTTCATTCAGACTGTCCCACCCCGTCGTGTAGGCGGAGTAGATCGCATCCAGCACAAAGGAGACACGCGCGTCCCACTCGGGAGGCTCTGGCACGGTGAAGGGAATGCCGGCGGCAGCGATCTTGTTCTTCGCCCGCACCAGCCGCTGGCTCATCGCCGCGGGTGATACGAGAAACGCGGAGGCGATACGGGCCGCATCCACACCGAGCACGGTCTGGAGCATGAGAGGCGTGCGTGCCGCGGGATCAATCGCCGGATGCGCGCACACGAAGAGAAGCTTCAGCCGCTCATCCGGAAAATCATCGTGCGATGCCGCGAGGCTTTGTGCTTCCTCGGCAGCCACGCGCAACGTCTCCTCCGAAGCCTCACGCACCTGCATGCGGCGCACGGCATCGATGGTGCGATTCCGCGCCACCTGCAGCAGCCACGCTTCCGGCTTCTGGGGAATGCCCTCCACCGGCCAGTGCTCCAGCGCGGCCACGAGCGCGTCGCTGAGGGCGTCCTCCGCCCCCGCGACATCATCCGAGCGCGCCGCGAGGAAGGCGATCAACCGCCCGTACGAGCCGCGCACCACCGCATCGATGGCAGCATGGGCCGCGTCCTCGCTCATCAGGAGGCCGTTTTGCTTCCCACGGAGAAATGCGATCCCATCAAGGGGCGCACCTCGATGCACGAAGTAGCCGCCGCGGGGTGACGCGCGGCCCACTCCAGCGCGGTATCCAGGTCCGGCACATCGATGATGCCAAACCCGGCGAGGAACTCCTTGGTCTCCGCATAGGGACCATCCTGCACCTGGCGTTTCCCATCGCGCACGGAAACGGTGGTGGCATTCAGCGGGGACTCCAGCCCCGCGCCGCCCACGAAGACGCCCGCGGCTTGCAGCGCCTCGCCATAAGCCCGGCCCGCCGCCAGCGCGGAGGCGTCCTGGCGTTTCTCAAAGTATTCCCTGGGGTGATGAACAAGCAGTGCGTATTTCATAGAGGTTGTGTGGTGAATTTTTTCCAGTGACAGAGCGCGGGCAGAACCCCGCGTTCACAACGATGACGCGCAGGGACGGTGCATTTCGACAATCGGGGAAAATTTCTCAAGCGTCAGGGGGTAAATGAAACTGCAGGGACGTGGGAGGAGCGCGCCTTGGGTTTCCTTTGCTGCTCCGCTGCTTTGCGTTTCGCACTCGGGAAGTGTAACCACGGGAGAACTGTCCCGAAGTATCCCTGTGAATCTGTAGATCCCAACTCGCAACGCCCATGCCTGAACTCACCGACAACGAACGGACGGTCCTCAACAACGCGCTTTCCAACCTGGAGGTCAGCAATGAGATCAAGGATCTCCCCACGAACACACCCGGGGAGTTTGCAGACAAATGGCGCTACTCGTCCGCCCAGGTGGATGCGTTTCTGGAAATGCGCTCGCGTGTGGCGCTGCTGCCCACCGGCGGCTCCCATGACGTGGAACTCGCTGAAACCCTGGCCAGCCTCGACCGCGAAATCACCGATACCCTCAGCTCCCTGCGCACGCTTTCCGCTTATTCCGGCGCCACGAATGATGAAAAGATCGAGCACCTGAAGACCATCCAGGCCCTGGCCGGAAGACACGCCGCCATGGAGGTGATGCCCCAGGCGCGCCAGACCGCGCTCGACATCAGAAATGATCTGCAGTCGGAGATCTTCACCAGGCAGAGTCCCGGTTTCGCGGAGCTCGTCGTCCCGCCCACGGATCGCGAGTATGATGGCGGCCTGCAATCCGTGGAACTCGCCATCCAGGCGCGTCGCAACATGGGGCAGTTCATCCGGGAGGATGCCATTGCAGTGCTCAGCCGTGAACCCGACCCAGGCACGGTCGAAAGGATCAAGGAGAAGACGAGCGAACTTCAGGACCGGCACCTGCAGCTCACCGGCTCGATGAAGCCCACCTCCCTCACGAGAGCGCAGGATGAGATGAACCGCATCCGCATGGGCACCTCGGACACGATCCAGGGCAAGAGCGGCGGTGGTGAATTGGAAGGCGGCGTCAATCAGGCCACGCAAAACTGGCTGGAAGCCGCCCAGCGTGCCACGGAGATAGCCCACTCCGGCCTGCCCCTCACGCTCGACAACATCCGCGAGCTCAATCGGATCCTGAACAAGAACATGCCCGCCAACGAGGGCGTGCCAGGTG
>JAEYUU010000430.1 GCA_023429545.1 Verrucomicrobiota bacterium | reverse complement strand
CCGGAAGTTCGAGACTCCACCCAAGCATGAACCTCCCATGCCGCTGGAGATCCAGGCTGCCCTCTGCCAGGTGCGCGCGAATCTGGTGACGACCGGTGCCCTGCACAATACGGCCTCCCTGCTGGAGCCGCTTTATCTCATCTCGGATCACGATCCGGAGCATTACGGAATCGCGGATGAGCACATCGGGCGCATCTCCGCCGCCCACGATGCGCTGGAGAAACAATATCCCGGGTGGGAGGACACGCTGGCTGGCGCGCGGTATGAGTCGATTGAGAAGATGCTCGCCGGCATCCTGCGCCGGCCGGAGCAGGAGGAGAGCACTTTCACAGACAGGCTCGACCGTTTCCTGCTGCATCCCGTGTGGGGGCTCGTCTCCCTGGCCGGGATGATGCTCCTGATGTTCTACACCGTATTCAGCGTCTCCGAGGGACCCACGGGGTGGATCGAGGAGGGCTTTGCCGCGATTGGATCATGGGTGGAGGCGGCAATGCCCCCGGGCGATTTGCGGGATCTCATTGTGGAGGGGGGCATCGCGGGCGTCAGCGGGGTGGCGGTCTTCCTGCCACAGATTCTGATCCTGTTCCTGTTCATTGGTCTGATGGAGGACACCGGGTACATGTCCCGGGTGGCTTTTGTCCTGGATCGTGTGATGGGGCTGGTGGGGTTGAATGGGAAGTCATTCATTCCATTCCTGAGTTCGTATGGATGCGCCGTTCCCGGCATCATGGCCACGCGCACCATCGCCAGCGTGAAGGACCGGATCATCACCATTCTGGTGGCGCCCCTGGCCAGTTGTTCCGCCCGCCTTCCCGTCTACACCCTCATGATCGCGGCCATGTTGCCAGCCGGGGAGGTGCCGGCCATCACCCGCGCGCTCATCATGTTTTCCATGTACGCCTTGGGGACATTTGGCGCGTTTGGATTCGCCTGGCTCTTCAACCGCACCCTGATGAAAGGCCAGAGCAGCCTCATGGTGCTGGAAATGCCCAGTTACAAGCGGCCCTCCATCAAACATCTGCTTTTGTACATGCTCGAGCGCGCCCGCATCTTTGTGCGCCGGGCCGGCACTGTCATCCTTGGTCTTTCCATTCTCCTCTGGGCGGCCATGACGTATCCCAAGACCGAAGGGGCGGACAAGTCCGTGCAATTGGCGAACAGCATCGCCGGGAAAGCGGGTCACGCGGTGGAGCCTGCCATTGAGCCGCTGGGCTTTGACTGGAAGATCGGCATCGGTCTCATTGCGAGCTTCGCCGCGCGCGAGGTGTTCAACAGCACGATGGGCATCATCTACGCGGTGGAAGCGGAAGATGACGAGGACACCACGCATCTCCGGGAGCGGATGCGAGCGGAGACCTGGCCGGATGGTTCACCGGTCTTCACGCCCCTAGTTTGCGTGAGCATCATGGTCTTCTTCGTCTTTGCCATGCAATGCCTGAGCACCGTGGCCGTGGTGAAGCGGGAGACCAACGGCTGGAAGTGGCCGCTTTTCCAGATCGGCTACATGACAGGTTTTGCGTGGCTGGCCAGTTTTGTCGTTTACCAGGGAGGACGCCTGATGGGCTTCTGACGCCATGAACACGATGCTTGCTGACTGGCAGTCCTGGGCCGCCCTCGCCGTGGTGTTCGGCACTGCCATGATCTTCCTGAGGCGCGCGCTGCGGAGAAGGAAAAAAACCGCAGGATGTTCCTCCTGCGGTTCAGGTCCATCATCCAAGGCTGCGCTCCCAGTCGGGAGAAAGTCCTAGCTGCCGGGGAATGCCCGCGCCTCCTCGCGGGTCATACCTTCCTTGATGCGGGCCAATTTTGCGGCGGCCTCGTCTTCCACATACACGGCCATGCCGATTACGCCGACATTGCGCGCGCCGCTTTCTCCACCGGTCCTGGCGGCTTGGGAGTCGCGCACGGAGCCGAATTCGAAGCGGCGCATTTTGCCGCCCACCTTCATGCCATCGATCTCAATCTCGCCCTTCGCTGGAATCACATAACCGCGCCTGCTCATGGAGGCTGGCGTGCCGCTCCGGACATCCAGTCCGTCCACGGACACCACCACTTCCACGCGTTCTTTGCCGGGGTTTGCCAGGACGATAGAGTAGTTCCTCCCTGCCTCCCCGATCACGAATATCTTTCCACCCGCGACGTACCAGGGGAGCTTGTCAGCCCATGTCTCGAGGGAGACCTCGAGTCGTCCACCCGCCAGTCTGAAGGTGCCGCTACGTTTGGAGGCGTCCCCTGCCAGTTCCGCCATGGCCTTGGCGCCTTCGGTGTCGTTGTAGTGGAATGAGCCTACTGCATCCGGGGAGGAAGGCCGGCGACGATAGAAGGTCGTGGACACGGAGTTGTCGGTGAACTCATGGCCGAGGGTGGTGCCAAGGCCGGGACGTTCCGCAGCGGCGGAGCGTTTCGCGGTGGCCGGCGCTGCGTCGGCATAGGATCGGGAACCGTGAGGGCTGGAGCAAGCTCCCAGCAGCAGGGACAGACCTGCTGTCACAAGGGAAGCGGTGATCACATGAAGACGGGGTATGGGAGCGGTTGGTTTGCGATTCATGTGCAGATTTTTCTGCATTAACCCCAGTCTGGTCAAATGAAAAAGTGCAGATTTTTCTGCATTTAGTTTTGAGCGGCTCTATTTTCAGGTTGCGCGCGCCTCAAAGTGCGGAAATTTCTGCACATGCCTGATCATACCTCCGAGCCCCTTCCGCGGCGTGAACGCGAAGCCATGGACATCCTCCACCGTCTGGGTGAGTCCGGTGTTTCGCAGGTGCAGGAGCAGATGTCCGGTGAGCCAAGTTACTCCGCGGTCCGCGCGCTGCTTGGCCTGCTGGTGGAGAAGAATCTGGCGCGTGTGCGGAAGGATCCAGGTTCGCGACAATACCTTTACGCCCCGGCCGTGCCTCTCACCCGTGCCCGCCGTGGCGCCCTTGGGCGGATGCTTGACACGTTCTTCGGAGGCTCCCCCAGCGAACTCGTTGCCACCTTGCTCGCGGAGAATGAGCGCCAGCTTCCGCCGGAGGAACTGAAGAAGATTCGTGAGATGCTCGAAGAACACTCCCGCAAAAGGAAAACTTCCAGCCGCTGAGCCCGCATGCTCTCGCTTCTACTCTCCATGACCTGCGCTCTCCTGGGGGTGCTGGCCGCCGCCAGCATGCTGCCCGCCCAGTCGCATGCGTTGCGCCGACGGGTACTGCTCGCGGGGCTGGTGCTGCTGGTCTGCCTGCCCGTGACACGATGGATGATTGCAATCTCGGACCTCGGTTTGAACGTTGACCTCGTTCCACAGGCGAGTGTTCCTGTAGATTCAACCGCCAGTTCCGGACTCAGCTGGACCACATGCGCAGTGGTCTGCTGGCTCGCGGGTGCCATGGTGATGCTCTTGCGCCTGGGTGTGCGCTGGCATGGCATGGAATCCCTGACGCGTGAGTCGAAGGACTCTTCCGAAGGGCAATCGCTGATGCTTCACCGTGCGCTTGCCGGCATCTGCAGGGATGCGCCTCTTCCCACGGTGCGCATCTCATCGAAGGTCGCTACTGCATGTGTGGCGTTATGGAAGTGGAAGCCCGTTGTTCTGCTGCCGGAGCAGGCACTGGCCTGGCGGGTCTCCACCCTCCGGGCGGTGCTGCGGCATGAACAGGAGCACGCCCGTCGAGGTGACATCTGGTGGCGGCTCGCAGGTGAACTGGCGCTCGCCTTGTGGTGGTGGCATCCTCTGGCTCACGCCGTGCTGCGTCGGTGGTCGGAGGCCTGCGAACATGTTTGCGATGATGCAGTGCTTAGATCAGGGGTGCGTCCGCAAACCTATGCCCGCTCCCTGCTGGCTCTGGCCGCCGCCGCCGCATTGCCCACTCCCGCATCGGCCATGGCGTTCATCGGTCGATCTCCCTCCCGCTTGCGCAAGCGTGTCGCTTCCATCCTCAGTCATCATGGCTCGGGTGCGGTCAGCAACTCATGGCTGGCCTGCTTTACGATTGGCCTACTCACCATCATCCTCGTGCTGGCGGTAGCGGTGCAACTGAAGCATGAAGACACCATGCGTCAGGCGATGCTCCAGAGCGAAGCCAAGCTTCGCCTCGACGCCAATCCGTTTCCTGGAAATCCGTAGGCGCAGTTTTCTTCAGATCAGTCTCCGAAGCTCCCTCTGAGTCTCCGTGTGGACCCCACTCGGGCCGCCCCTTGCCTTCACGGCATTCACGGATTCAAGAACGCCCCCAGCGGACTCGTCGCCGAGGCCCGCTCACTCGCATCGACCAGTCCAATTTCATAAGCCGCACGCCCTGCTTCCACGGCCATCTTGAAAGCCTGCGCCATGCGCACCGGATCTCCGGCCACGGCGATCGCTGTATTCACCAGCACTGCATCCGCTCCCATCTCCAGGGCCTCCGCCGCATGGCTGGGTGCACCAATGCCCGCATCCACCACCACCGGCACCGAAGCCTGCTCGATGATGATTTCGATCTGTTTTCGCGTGGTGATACCTTGGTGCGAGCCAATCGGCGAGCCCAATGGCATCACCGTCGCGGTTCCCACATCCTGCAGACGCTTCGCCAGCACAGGATCCGCGTTGATATAAGGCAGCACCACGAAACCTTCCTTCACGAGGATTTCAGCCGCCTTCAGTGTCTCCACGGGATCCGGCAGGAGGTAGCGGGGATCCGGATGGATCTCCAGCTTCACCCAATTGGGCAGACCCGCCGCCACGGCGAGCCGGGCCAGGCGCACCGCCTCTTCCGCATTCATGGCGCCGCTGGTGTTGGGCAGCAGCAGGTAGCGATCCGCGGGGATGAACTCCAGGATGTTGGCAAACGGGTCCTTTTTCCCGGTGAGATCCGCGCGGCGCAGAGCCACGGTCACGATCTCACCCCCGCTGGCATCCAGGGCGGCGCGCATCTTCTCGCCGGAGCTGAACTTGCCGGTGCCCAGCATGAGGCGGGACCGGATCTCGCGACCGGCAATGATGAAAGGCTAGCTCTGCATGGAAAGGTTCTCTGCTCCGGAACTAGAGCTGCACGCGACGCAGCAGTTCATCCAGCGGCATCTGCAGGCCGATGTAGAAGTCGCCGAACTCCGCGTACTTCGAGCTCACCTCATCGAAGCGCATCTGGTACACGATGCCCTTGATGTGATAGGTGTCATGCGCCAGCAAGGTGACGCCCCACTCCATGAGGTCCAGCCCCGTGGAGCCGGTGATGAGCTGGCGCACCTTGCCATGCCATTGGCGGCCGACGCGGGCGTGCCCCTGCATCAGTTCGCGCCGCGCTTCAAATTCCGTGGCGTACCAGTTGTTCGCATCCGAGCGGCGCTTGCTCATGGGGTAGAAGCA
>JAEYUU010000406.1 GCA_023429545.1 Verrucomicrobiota bacterium | reverse complement strand
ACTCAGGGGAGGCAGCGTATTGGTGACAGGTGGTGGGGGCTGATTGGCCAGTGCTGCCGCAGAGGGTGCTGGAGGCTGTTGCAGCGGCATGATTTGTACCGAGGGGCTGACCGGCGAGGCCAGATTTGAGGGTGCAGCAGGGGGCGCCAGCAGCGACGTGTCCGACGGCATCAGAGTGGTGGAGGGGGCCACTGGTGCGGGTGAAACCGCAACAGGGGGCGCGGGCGCGCCCGGTACGGCTGTCACGGCGGGTCTGTGTGAGGCTCCCGCGGGGGACTGTCCCACCCCGTGCCAGAGAGCCCAACCTACACCAGCCACGGTGGAAGCAGCGAGTACGCACAGCACTCCCTGGGCAAGGTAATGAGCCTTGTCCGAATCCGGATGCAGAATGGCGGATGTCTGGGGCATGAAAAAAATTTGGGAACTCGAATGCTAGGGGTTTGCCACGAACGTGTCAATCACCCGCAGGACTTTCACCAAGTCATCCGACAATTTCGAGCGAATCCCTCAAATATTTCGGGATTTGTACGGAGTAAAAAGAATGCGCTATTGCCGCTGGCGTACCGCCTCAAAGAGGCAGACGCCGGTGGCCACGCTCACATTCAGACACTCCACTTTCCCGCCCATGGGGATTTGCACGAGGAAATCACAGCGTTCCCCGGTAAGACGGCGCAGTCCTTCACCCTCGGCTCCCATGACAATGCCGATGGGACCCTTCAAGTCCACCTGATACAAGGACTTGGTGGCTCCGTCGGCGGTACCCACCAGCCAGACGCCGAGTTCCTTCAGCTTGTCCATGGCCCGGGCGAGGTTGGTAACACGGGCGATGGGCACATTCTCAGCGCCTCCACAGGCCACACGTCGAACGGTTTCCGTCACCGGGGAACTTTTGTCCTTCGGCACAACCACGAGCGTCACACCCGCTGCATCCGCAGTGCGCAGGCAGGCGCCGAAATTGTGGGGATCCTGCACGCAGTCGAGCACCAGCACCAGCGGATTCGGTGCAGCCTCGATCAGTCCGGCGAGGTCGCCCTCATCGTAAAAGCGGATGTCGCTGAGGGCGGGGACGTGCTTGTTGGCTCGGGCTTCGGGGCGATCGTGGCGGCGCATGGGGAGGGAACTGGTCCGATGTCAGCGGACAACAGTCAAGCCGCTACTCTTCCAGCGCGCGGCCGATGAGTTCGGAGCCATAGACCGGTTTGGGAACCTCGCGGGGTTCGCAGAGGATGCGCACCATCCTGTCAAAGACCTCCTTGCCGTTCACGATCTCGATCTCCACGCGCAGAAAATAGATGGGGACGATCAGGTCCTTGATCTCCGGGAAACGCACAAAGTCCTTCTCTGTGGTGACGATCATCTCCACGTCACGGCGCTCGCATCGCTCGAAGAACTGTTTGATCTCGCGAAGGGTGAACCGGTGGTGATCGGCGAAGCGGTGGAACACTTCCACCTTGGCTCCGAGCTTGCGCAGGCCGTTTTCAAAGCTCTCCGGCACGGCAATCCCGCTGACGGCTCCAATATGTGAGCCATACAACCGCTCCAGCGGAATGCGTTCCCGGGTGGAGATGTTCTCCAGATGCATCGGGCGGTGCCGGCATTCGATGATTTCCGCCACGCGGTTGTACTTGCGCAGGTCCTTGATGATCGCCGTGTTGTCTGACCCATCACATTTGGTCAGGAAGATGTAGCTCGCGCGCTTCAGATGGCGGGGTGGTTCACGGAGCGTGCCCCGTGGCAGGAGATAACCGTTGCCCCAGGCGGACGTGCGGTCCACCAGCACCATGTCCAGCCGGTGTTTCAGGCGGAGGTATTGGAGGCCATCGTCCAGCAGGAGGATGTCCGCGCCAAACTTATCAATGGCATGCAGTCCTGCTTTGACGCGATCCTTGTCCACCACCACCGGCACGCCGGGAAGATTGGTGGCGAGCATGAAGGGTTCATCGCCGGCGGTGTGACTGTCGAGCAGCACCCGTTCGCCGTCACTGACCACGCGCGGGGGATTCTGCGGGAGTTTTTCGCCACGTACGCGCGCCAGCCATTTGGTCCAGATGCGCACGCGCTTCTGCCGCTTGCTCTTGTAGCCACGGCTGAGGATGGCCACCTTGCGACCGCGCTTTTGCAGGGCGCGCGCCAGCAACTCGGCCACCGGCGTCTTCCCGGTGCCTCCCACAGTCAGGTTCCCGATGCTGATGACGGGGATGCCCAGATGGTGATCGTGAATATAGCGGTCGCGGTAGAGCTTCAGCCGGAGACGCACGAGGCCGGCATAGATGTAGGACAGCCCGTGAACCAGAACGCGCGCGAGGCTTTCCTTCCAACCACGGCGGTTGTGGAGGATCACTTCGATGCCCCATTGTTCCAGTTCTTCGAGGCGATCCTTCATGACTGGAGTGGCCTGGCTCCGGTGTTGTCCGCGCTCATCACGAGAGTACGTCCAGAGGCGCCAGTCTTCGCAAGCTCCTGCTGCATCGCGCTGGCGATGGCTGCGGGATCGCCGGTGGTGGTCAGGCAGGCCACGGCAGAGCCGGAACCGCTGAGGTAACCTCCAATTGCCCCGGCGGCGACGCCAGCGTGGACGATTTCGAAAAGTCCCGGCACCAGGTGACGGCGGTACGGCTGGTGCAGGAAGTCCTCCAGCGCTGCTCCCATCCGTTCGTATTCCCCGGTGGCGAAGGCCGCGACGAGGGTGCAGGCGTGGGCAGTGTTGCGGGCCGCGTCTCCGTGGGGCACGCTCTCCGGCAAAGCGGTGCGGGCGTGGGCCGTCTGCACTTCATATTCGGGAATGAGCACCACGGCCTTGAGACGCTCATCCACGGGGAAACGGAACCGCTGATCCTTGCTGGCCACGGCAAAGCCGCCGAACAGGGCGGGAGCCACGTTGTCAGGGTGCCCTTCCGCTTCGGTGCAGATGGCGAAGAGCCGCTCCTTGTCCAGCGGCTTGCCGCACAGCTCGTTCAACCCCATCAGGATACCGAGGCGCACGGTCACGCTGCTGCCCAAGCCACGGGACTGGGGAACGTCTCCTCCGATGCTCCATGAAAATGGGAACGGGGCCTCCTCCACATCCGGCTGCTGGAAGAAGAGCGCGGCAATGGCCTCCACCATGGGGTGATGAGGCTCGATGTGCGGCCTGCCTTCCAGCAAGGTCACCGTGGTCTGATTGTAGAGAGAGAGGGCCAGGCCAAGGCAATCATAGCCCGGACCGAGATTGGCGGAGGTGGCTGGGACAGAAATGGTGACGGACTGGGGCACCCGAACAGCATGGCGAAGGTGAACCATCGGGCAAATGACGAATGCTGCAAAGTGGGCTCCGGGATGAGGCACTTTGACACAATCCGCATTCGACATTCCGCCTGCACTGTTCATTGGTCACCCCCCTTCTTTTTATGATGACTTTTCCCTGTGGCTTT
>JAEYUU010000399.1 GCA_023429545.1 Verrucomicrobiota bacterium | reverse complement strand
AAGGCCAGCCCGCCCACGGGATCCTCATTCAGGCAGCGCACCTCAATCCCGAGACCCAGCAGCGTGGCCAGCAGCCGGCGTTTCGCGGACTCCATGCGCGCCCAGAGTGCCAGGTTCCCGTACATGTTCAGGTCCGGGATGGTGCGGTTCAGGCGGCAGGCGGTGCACAGGGTCTGCGCTTCCTTCGGGGGCAGCAGCCAGTTGCAGACGCCGTGGGCCAGCCCGTTGTCGCAGCGTTTCAGGCCGGATTCGCTGGTGAGCTTCACCATGTCACGGACCGCCGGGTCGTAGCCCGTCTCGGAGCCGCATTGCAGGCATTGTGAGTTCTCGAAGAACAGCACATTGCCGCATTCACAGGAAAATCGCTTCATCGAGTTCGGTCAGGTGGGGGGAGATGGACTGGCAGGAGAGGGACCAGCGGATGGAAGCCGGTCATCTACAAGTCGGCTGGCAAGATGGCGCGGGATGCAGGCGATGCTGAAATATTCTGAAGATCCGCAAATCGGATACACAAAAAGAGACGGCATGGATGCACGCCGGGTCTGCGGGTCTGCTGGAATGTGCTTCGGGCAGGATGGGCCACGAAGGTGAATCGCGCACCACCCAGCAAGGCGGAGAGGCAGCGCCGGCCTCCTCGTCAGCAGGGGCCGGGGAAAATTCGACGGATGCGGGAAGGTTGGGCGGGCAGGCGGCGTATGCAGAGGTTCACGCTTTCCATTTGCACCACACCATGAGCCGTCCCGCCACCACCTCCACACGCCGTCGTTTCCTGCAATCCAGCGCCGCCGCCATCCTCGGCGCGCCATTCGTCACCACCGGGCTGCGTGCCGCCTCGCCCAATGGGAAGCTGCGCCACGCGGCTTTTGGCGCCAGCGGCATGTCTTGGGCGGACATCACCAATCTGTCCAAGCATCCCAACTGGGAACTCACCGCCGTGTGTGATGTGGACACGCGGAACCTCGCCAAGGTGAAGCAGCAGTTCCCCAATGTGCGTTTCTACCAGGACTGGCGCGAGCTTCTCGTGAAGGAGGACGGCAAGATCGATGCGGTGAACGTGAGCACACCGGACCACATGCATGGCCCGATGGGCATGGCGGCCATCTCCAAGGGTCTGCACATGTACGGGCAGAAGCCTCTCACGCAGAATCTCGCCGAGTGCCGCGCCATCACGAAGCTGGCGCGCGAGAAGGGCGTGATGACGCAGATGGGCATCCAGGTCTCGTCGGACTTCACGGAGCGTTTCGCCGTGGCGTACATCCAGGAGGGCGCGATTGGCAAGGTGAAGGAGGCGCACACCTTCTCCAACAAGAAGTGGGGCGACATGGATCCCGTGCCGGATCGCAAGGACACGCCCCCGGCGGAATTCGACTGGGACAAGTGGCTCGGTGTGGCGAAGGAGCGCCAGTTCATCGACAAGTACTATCATCCCGGCAACTGGCGCAAGCGCCGCGACTTCGGCACCGGCACCCTGGGTGACATGGGCTGCCACATGTTCAGCGGGTGGTACCGCGCACTGGGCCTCACCATGCCGAAGTCCGTGACCTCCTACGGACCGCCACCACCCAACGCGGAGAACTGGGCCATCAACGGCAAGGTGGAATACCTCTACCCCGGCACGCAGTACACCGCGGGCGATACCATCAAAGTGACGTGGTATGATGGCGACCAGCTTCCCTCGCCGGAAATCCAGGCGCTGGTGGAAGGCAAATGGCCCGGCCAGGGCACGGTCTATATCGGCACGGAAGGTGTGCTGGTGCACGCTCATGGCAGCACGCCCACGCTGCACCCGAAGGCCAAATTCGCCGGACGCCGCCCCAATAAACTTGAGCCCCGCAACCACTGGGGCGAGTGGGTGGACTGTTGCCTCAAGGGCGGCTCGACCAAGCCCAGCGCGAACTTCGACTACGCCGGCCCGCTCACTGAAGCCGTGCTGCTCGGCTGCCTCGCCAGCATCTTCCCGAAACAGACGCTGGAGTGGGATGCGGAGAAGATGATCTTCACCAACTCCGAGGACGCGACGAAGTTCGTGAAACGCAGCTACCGTCCGGGCTGGGAGATTCCAGGGCTCGCGTAAGCTGGACTTCGGTCTGAATTGTTCGTGCGAAGGGAGTGCCGCGGTGCATCGTGGCACTCCCTCTTTTTTCAGCACTTCACCGCATCGCATGAGCAAACCCCGCCGCCTGGATCAACTCCTGTCCTCCCTGGGACATGGCAGCCGGCGGGAGGTGCGCGAGTTGATTGGCACGGGAGTCGTCACCATCCATGGGAAGGTGGTGGATGATGAAGGATTCAAGGTGGCGCCGGATGATGTGGCCGCGGTGCGGGTGGAAGGCGAACCACTCGAGGCGCCGGAGGGATTGCTGGTGATGCTGCACAAGCCGGTGGGCTATGTGTGCACGCATGCCGAAGGGGAGGGCGAGACCATTTACAAGCTGGTGCCGGAACAGTGGGCGAAACGAAATCCGCCGGTGACGAGCGTGGGGCGGCTCGACAAGGATACGAGCGGCCTGTTGCTGCTCACGGATCGCGGGGAGCTGGTGCAGCGGTGGACCTCGCCGAAGTCCGTGGTGGAGAAAGTCTATGAGGCGGAAGTGGACCGGCCGCTGGAGCAGGGCCTGGTGGATGCGTTTGCCTCAGGCTCGCTGATGCTGCGCAGTGAGGAGTCGCCCTGCCTGCCGGCGAAGCTGGAGATCGTGAGCGAGCGCATGGCGCGGGTCACGCTCACGGAGGGACGCTATCATCAGGTGCGCCGCATGTTCGCCAGCCAGGGATGGCATGTGGAGAAGCTGCACCGGGTGCGCTTCGGTGAGTATGCACTGGGGGATTTGAAGGAAGGCGAGTGGCGCGTACTTGCGACCCCCTGCGCGAAATGAATGCGGCGTACCGTATGATCGAGCCTCATGGGCCCCAGCCTTCGATTGATCATGAAACGCCTGCTGCTGCTGCACGCCATTCTTCTGCTGCTCCTTCACTCGGCTTTCGCGAACACCCTCGAGGCGGACCTGCTCATCGTGGGGGGCAATGAATCCGCCTGTGCGGCGGCGGTGCAGGCGGCGCGGCTCGGGGTGAAAAAGATTGTGCTGGTGAATGACATCGAGTGGCTTGGCGGTCAGTTCAGCGCGGAGGGCGTGGGGTGCCTGGACGAATGGACCATGGTGAAGGGACGGCATGCGAGCTTCCCCCGCAGCGGGCTTTTCCTCGAAGTGGTGCAGCGCATCCGCGCGCACAACTCCGCGAAGTATGGCAAGCCCAGTCCGGGTAATGCCTTCTGCGGCACGGAGACCATCGAGCCCGCGGCGGCGGCGGGGATTTTTGATGACCTGGTGGAGCCCCACGTGAAGAGCGGCGCGCTGCGCATCGAGCGCGGATGGCAGCCGCTCAAGGTGACCACGGAGAAGGGGCGGGTGAGCAGCGTGGAGTTTGAACCCACGAAGGGCGGAGCAGAGCGCCTCACCGTGCACGCCAGGATGACCATGGATGCGAGCGACTGGGGCGATGTGATCCGGCTGAGTGGCGCAAAGTTCGGCGCGGGGCCGGACCTGCGTGCGCGCTTCGGTGAGCCCAGTGCGCCGGAGTCCTTCGATGAAGCAGGCGCGCAGGAGATGAACCCCATCTCGTGGTGCCTCGTGCTGCGCGAGACGGGCGGGAAGGACGCGACCATCCCCAAACCCGCGAGCTATGATCCGCGATCCTTTGCCGCACTGGACCGCATCCCGCCATGGGTGGACAGCGACATGAGCACGG
>JAEYUU010000364.1 GCA_023429545.1 Verrucomicrobiota bacterium | reverse complement strand
GCAGAGCCTTGCGCACCCTGGCGTCGCGCTCGGCATTGGCGTCATACACTTCCTCCTCGATGCGGATGCCGGCCTGCTCCGCGAGACGTTTCACCGCTTCCACGAAGGTGATCCCGGAGTGCTCCATGAGGAATCGGAAGGCATTCCCGCCCGCGCCGCAGCCAAAGCAGTGATAGGTGCGCTGCTGCGGCCGCACATTGAAGGACGGCGTCTTCTCCTGGTGGAAGGGGCAGAGCCCCACGTAGTTCACCCCCGCCCGCCTCAGCTTCACGTGCCGACCGATGAGGTCCACGATGTCCGTGGCCTCAAGCACCTGCTGGATGGAGTCTTCAGGGATGCGGGGCATTGAAACAGTAAGCAGTAGGTCAGTAGGCTGAAGCACAGGGGAACTGGAACGCGGACCCCACAGTGAGACGCGGGGCCGGATCGTCAAATGTGGAGAGCATGTCAAGGGGGGCAAGGGGGGGCATGCCCTGCCTCTCCTGTGCAGAGACGTCCATTTTCAAGAGTTAGTGACGTGATGACGATCATTCAGGCTGGAACCTGGAAGATCACATCTCTTCCAGCGCGTCCGCCACCGCACCCTGGATGGGCCGGGGGCCGTCGCCGCCGAGGCGCTCATCCAGCACCTCCAGGCGCTGGATGAGATCTGCTACATGCTTCCGTGGATAGGGTCCTCCCGCTGCGCTGCAGAAGTGGGTGCGGCAGCCGAAGGGTCGGTGCGCATAGATCATGCAGCGGCCGTTCTTCCCCAGCAGAGGGCAGGCGCCATCCGTGCGTTCCGGCAGCTTCTTCCGTCCGCTGGCGCGCACTCCAGTGGCGGCATACATGGCCTCACCCTTGGTCAGCATGGGTGTCCTGCCGGTGAGCCGGAACTGGCAGCACTCCGTGCTCATGGAACAGGAACGCTCAAGCGGACGCGCTGCCACTGCCGCGTAGATGGCGGCCATTTCATTGCGATTTTCTGGACTGAGGGACATGCGCGCTGCTAGGGTCGTCGGCGAACGAAGACGAGAAACTGAGATCTGCGCGGCCGTGTGAGTGAACCTGTTCTTAGCCCTCCTGCCTCGAGTTTGCCATCGCATTTACAAGTGAGGCTGGACTGGCTGCATGGTCGCTGCATGCAGACCCCAGGATTGCTGATACTCAGTTGCCTTGTGCCAGTCGTTCTGGTGGCCTGCCTGCCTTTGCACCTCAGGTGCTGGTACGCCTTGCGTCAGATGATGGAGCGCACCCCGGAACTCAGGCCGTTGGTTCAAGGAGTGGAAATGCTTTCGGAAGGGGGTCAGGTGCAGCTCGCCCAGGAGTTCACCACCGCAGGGAAGATTGCCTATTTGCAGCGACATGGTGGACGGTTCGCCTTGGCTGTTCTTTTTGGGGTGGTGGTTTTTGCGGTGCTCACGTTCATGATGTTGCGCTTGTGGCATTCGGGCGCATTTGACCGTGCTGAAAAGGGTGGGGAGATGTAGCGAAAGTGTTGCATCGGGCCACTTGCAGCACGGCACGTCGTCCCGTGATACAAGCCATGCACCTCTTCCTCATCGACGCCATTGGACCGTTTTTTCGCGGGGACGAGCGGCGCACGATCAACTGGTCGAAGATCTCCTTTGCGCACCTGAAGATGGAAGGCCCGGAGGGCTCAGCGCAGTGGGCACAGATACGAGCAGACCTGGATACCTTCTGCGCGAAGGCGGCGGCCATGGGGTTCAACGCGGTGTCACTTGATGACGTGACGCACCTGGCGGATCACGCGTGGTATGAGCTGGACACACGGGCAGGCATCGCGCGATGGCGTGCGGAATTCCGTCGATGCTTCGAGGTGGTGCGCAACCATGGGCTGCAGATTTACCTCACCATGGATGTCTTCAGCGCAACGCCGGCCGTGCGTGAGCAACTCACGCGTCTGCGCCGCCGCGTGGAGGACTTTCTGGGAGAACTGCTGGATGGCTTTCTCGCCGATTTTCCCGAGGTGGCGGGGGTAATCCTGCGCATCGGTGAGTCAGATGGACGCGACGTGGTGGATGATTTCCGCAGCGAGCTCTACCTGAAACACCCCCGGCAGGTGAACCGCTTCCTGAAGACCCTGCTGCCCGTGTTCGAAAAACATGGGCGGAAGCTGATCTTCCGCACGTGGACGGTGGGTGCCTATCGCATCGGCGATCTCATGTGGCATCGCGGCACCTTCACCTCGGTTTTGAAGGGGGTGGAGGACAGCCCTGCGCTCATCGTTTCCATGAAGTACGGCGAGACCGACTTCTTTCGCTACCTGCCGCTGAACAAGAATTTCTTCCGCACGCGCGTGGCCAAGATCATCGAGTTGCAGACGCGTCGGGAGTACGAGGGATGCGGCGAGTACCCGAGTTTCACGGGCTGGGAGTATGAACGGTATGCCCGCGAGTTGGAGCAGGCGGAGAATATGGTGGGGCTGATGGTGTGGTGTCAGACCGGGGGTTGGGTGCCGTTCCGCCGGCTGGCATTGCTGGACGAGAACGCGGTGTGGACGGACCTGAACACCTTTGTCACCATCCGTGTCTTCCAGAAGCACCAGCTCGTGGAGGAGGCGGTGCGGGACTTCGCGGAGTCCAGGCAATTGCCCAACTGGCGTTCCCTGCTGGAACTGCTGCGCTTCTCCGATGATGTGATCCGCGAGCTGCTTTACGTGGAGGAGTTCGCGCGGCAGAAACTCTTCTTCCGCAGGGTGCGCATCCCGCCGATGCTCCAGGTGTACTGGAACAACATCTTCATCAGTCACAGCGTGAAGAAGGTGCTCATGTACTTCGTGCAGGACAAGGAGGGCTGCCTGCGTGCGGCAACGCTCTCCTTGCAGAAGCTGGATCAGATGCAGGCGCTCGCCGCCGAGTGCCACATGCCGGCGGACGACATCGAGTACATGCGGGACACCTTCGGCATCCTGGCACTGGCGCGGGAATACTACTTCCGGCCATTCAATGAAGAGATGGAGCAGCGTCTGAGGGCGGCGAAGAAGGCCTACAAGGCGAAGTATCCCAAGCACGGCCCACGCCGCCGCTACCGTGTGAAGATGCACTTCCAGCCCTTCTGGCTGAAGGCGCGTTATCTGGGCTGGGCGTTGAAGCTGCTCATGCGTCGACGTCGCGGTTATCGCGTGGTGGATCGCATCGTGACGCTGCACGCGCTCTCGATGATCTTCCGCGTCATCTCCAAGCGCAGGCCGCACTGGATTCCGGCATTCGCCAAGGAGAGCGCGATGGGGGTGGATACGGTCTTCAGGTGATAGCAGAGAGGTCGAAAGAGCGATGCGCCCGTTCCCTTGCTTTCTTCCTGAGGAGACGGGATGAAGAGCATGAGCAAGAACATGACGGGTTACGGTTGACTCCCGACCGTGGAACGTTGACTACCCTTGCCCCGCCCCATGCTCGAATACTTCAAAATCGCCCGCCCTGAACACTGGTTGAAGAACATCTTCATCCTCTTCGGCCACATGGTGGCGTGGGCGCTGGTGCTGAATTTCCAGTGGGATGCCAGGCTGGTGGGCGTGGCGGTGCTTTCGTTGATTCCCGCCTGCCTCATCGCTTCGGCGAATTACATCCTGAACGAGATTCTCGATGCCCCCTTTGATGCAGTACATCCCACCAAGCGGCTGAGGGGCATTCCCGCGGGCAAGGTGAAGGTGAAGTACCTCTGGTGGCTCAAGGCGGCGCTGATCATCGTCGCGTTTCTCCTATGCTGGTGGTGGGGGTTCAACTGGGCGTACCAGGCCGCGCTGGGCCTGCTGCTGCTGAGCGGCATCGTTTACAACGTGCCGCCGCTACGGCTGAAGGACCGTGCGTTTCTGGATGTCATCGCCGAGTCGTTCAACAATCCCATCCGCCTCTGGCTCGGCTACTACGCGCTGGTGGATGCGCATCACGTGCCGCCGCTCTCCATCGTGCTGGCGTGGTGGTCCTTCGGCGCGCTGCTCATGACGGGCAAGCGTTACAGCGAGTTCCGCTTCATCGGCGACCGCGAGGTGAGCGGGCGTTACCGCAGGTCCTTCCGCGTGTACACGGAGACCTCGCTCATCCTGGCGATGATCACCTACGCAAATCTCTTCTGCTTCTGCACAGGCATCGCCATGGCGGTGTATCCCGTGCTGAACAATCTCGTGCTGGTCTTCCCGGTGATCATCGTGGCGGTCATCGCCTATTTTCACCACGCCATGAAGGAGGAAAACGCGCGGCTGGAGCCGGAGCAGCTTCTGCAGAACCCGTGGATCATATTCTGGACCGTCGTTACAGGTGCTGCCACCATCTGGCTGCTGCTCACGGACACGAACTACGCGCGTGACTGGTTTCACCTGATGCAGCCGGTGAAGTGGTAGGTGAGCGCTGCTGCTGCCAATGCCGGCTGGCTGGCACGGAAGTTTCTCCAGAATTTTTTCAACGCGTACCCCCCCTCCCTGTCAGATGGCAGAGGCCGGGTCATCCCGGGCATCCACCGACCATGAACACATCCACCCCTCCCGTGCCTCCTGCGCCTGCTCACTCCACGGGGCGGCAGAAGCTTCTCGTTGTGCTGTGCGTGTTCTTCGGAATTTTCGGGATTACCGCAGCGTCCGCCACTTGGTGGTACCATCACAATTTCCGCGCTGCTCCGTTCAAGCCGGTGAATCTTACCGTGGCCGAGCAGGATACCCTGCAGTCGAAACTCGCCGCGTTGGAAACCGGCAAGACCTCTGAACTTGAGGCTCCTGCCCCTGCGCCCGCGGTGTCAGATCCTGCGAAGACGATTGTGCTCAGCGAACGGGAGATCAACGGCTGGCTCGCCAGCCAGCCGGACTTCGCGGACAAGGTGAAGTTCCACATGAACAATGACATGGTGGGCGCCACCATCCTCGTGCCGGTGGACCCCAGCGTGAGCTACATCGGAGGCAAGACCATCCGCATCAAGGTCGCCTTCAACACGAAGCTGGATGCCGATCACAAGCTGAACTTCAGCCTCGCTGATGTGAGCGTCGGCGGTATTTCGCTCCCCAACGCCTGGCTCTATGATGCGAAGGGGTTGAACCTTTTCGCCGACAACGGGCCCGGGTCTGTGAATTCCGAGTTTCTCCAGCGCTTCGCCGCAGGCATCAAGGACTTTCAAATCCGCAACGGCGAGCTGCGCATGGTGCTCAACGACTAGGTGCCCGGAAGGCACACCTCAGACTGAACTGAGATTCAGTGGAAAGCAGAGTTAGTTAAGAAATCCCGACTTTCAGGATTTTTTAAAATTTCTGCGTTTTCGGCTTGCCCGGATTTCACTCATGGATAGAGTGGGCGCGCAATCCCTACTCTACACGCATGAAAAAAATCGCATCCCTCATCATGTCGCTGGCACTCGCATCCAGCGCGTTCGCTGGTTCCGTGAGCTATTCCGGCAAAGGCGGCAAAGCAGTCCAGCCCACCGCGCCTGCTCCCCTCGGTTGTGAGTGCTTCGGCCCTGGCTTCGCCCTCGGCGTCTTCGGCGGCGGCTACCTTCCTGACTCTGACTCCGAAGACGACGCCCTCGGCGGCGGCGTGATCGGCGAGTACTTCTTCAATGAGTACATCGGCGTTCAGGGCACCTACGGCATCTTCGCCACCGATCAGGAACACCACGAGTTCGACGGCGCCCTCGTGCTCCGCTATCCTATCACCTCCATCTGCATCGCTCCCTACGCGATGGCTGGCGGCGGTTTCAGCGTGAACTCCGAAGACAAGGGCAACTACTTCGTCGGCGGCGGCCTTGAAGCCCGCTTCGCTGGTGCCAACTGCCTGGGCATCTTCGCGGACGGCGCCTACCACTTCGCTGCTGACAGCGACGACGAAGACTACACCATCGTTCGTCTCGGCGTGAAGTTCCCGTTCTAAGCCGATCGGAATTCTCAATCACACTCTCAAAAAAAGGGAGCGGTTCGCCGCTCCCTTTTTTTGTGCCTGTGGTGGCGGGGTCTTCGGCATGTCCAGCCGCCACCGGTTGGTTTCTGGCAATCCGGCCTTTCAGGCGGTTTGATGGTGCGTGGCAAGCTCCATCCCTCCTGCCTGTCCGTGGGTATTGGGGGTCTCCTCGGTGGGAGGAAGGTCTTGGCTCCGGCAGAATCATCAATCCGG
>JAEYUU010000348.1 GCA_023429545.1 Verrucomicrobiota bacterium | reverse complement strand
ATACAGTGAGACACGATCCAGTTCTTCCCGCAACTGGAGCACCGATTCGCGAAACGTGATGCCCCAGGGGGCTTTTACTCGCACTGGCACCATGCTCACAAACATGCCCAAAAGCCGCCCCGCAGCCACGCGTCTGCGATCAGACACGTAGGTTCCGATGGCCACTTCCTGCACTCCCGTCTGATCGCAAAGGCAGGCAACGAACGCCGCGAAAAACAACTGGTAGAGAGTGACATTCATCTGCCGTGCAAGGTCAGCCACCTGCTGACCGATCTCCAAATCTATCGGAACATTCCCGGTACAGGCGCGGGGAGGAAGGCTTGGAGGGGGTTGCGTCAGGGCGAACGGAAAATGCGGTGGCTGAGGAGGTGTACGCCAGTACTCGCGCCACCATGCCAGCCGATCCAGATAGGGAGCGCCATCACGCCGCAGCCAGTCGCTCTCCCATACCGCAAAATCCGCGATCTGGTATTCGAGCGGTTCGAGAGCTGGTGGGAAGCCTTTGAGAATGGCGGCGTACAGTCGACCCAGTTCCTCGAAAAACACACGGAGCGCATCGGCATCGCAGAGCAGATGATGAAAGCCAAACATCAGCCGGTGATTCTCCTCCGCCACTTTGATGATCAAGACGCGGAACAACGGAAGCGAGCCGACGTCCATCGGCTGCATGATCATCTCACGCCCCTGCTTCAGGAGTTCCTCCTCCGATGGAGTCACCGGCTCCGATGACAAGTCCATCTGCTCGACTAGCGTCACTCCGGTGGGATGTACCTCCTGAAAAAAACCGCCTTCAAACACACCGAAGGTCGTGCGCAGCATCTCATGCCGATGGACCATCTCAGTGATGGCCCCACTCAGCGCCTGCACATTAAGCTTTCCCTGGATGGAAAATCGCGGATTCACCAAGTTCGCATCACGAGCCGGTGGCAGCTTCGCGTGTTTCAAAAGGCGCTCCTGTGAAAGCGTAGCGGGCAGGGGATGATCGCGAGATGCATGCGGCAGATTCGGCTCCAGCTCGCCCACCGGTGTCCTTGCCAGCACCTCCACCACCTCTTCAATCGAAGGATGCCTGAGCAGCAACGTCGCGGGAAGATCACGGTTCAGCCATGCAGCGAGATCACCCGTGAGAGTGAGCATCGACAGTGAATCCAGACCGAGTGCGGCGAAGTGGTCCTCCACCCCTATTTCCTCAGGAGGGCATTTCAAATTGTCCGCGACTCTGGCAATCAGCCAATCCCGGATGCCGCTCTGATTCACTTCCTTTCCTCCCATGTGTTCAATGTATTCTCCAGCCACGCTGTTCTGGCTGCATGGCGTTGAATTTTTCCGCTGGATGTCTTCGGCAACGCCGCCGGACGCAGCAGAACCACCTCATGGATTGTCAAATCATGCAGGCTGGAAACAGCCTCGCGAATGCTTCGAATGACAGAGCTCGCGCTGGCAGCCGAGGACTCTCCCTGAGGAGCGTCATTGCCCCCCTTGACGATTCCGCTGGTCCTCTCCAGTTCCACAACGACCACGAGCCTGGCTTCCTCCCCCACATCCACCTGAAAGGCGGCGCAACCCGCGGGGCGAATCGCTGGATGGCAGGCGCAAACCGTGTGCTCAATGTCCCCCGGGTCATGATTGCGCCCTGCAATGATGATAAGATCCTTGATGCGGCCGGAGATGTACAAACCTCCCTCGTGGAAGAAACCGAGGTCGCCCGTGCGCAGGAAATTCCGGCCCTCCTCGCCCGCAAGCTTCGCATTGAAACCATGCACTGCTCGCGGGCTGTGATTCCAGTAGCCGCCGGCCACATGAGGACCTGCAATCCAGATTTCTCCCACGATGCCGGGCTTGCATCGCTCTGCCGACTCAGGGTCGACGATCTCAATCACCTGCTCCCCCCATGTGTGACCGCAACTGACGAGTGTGCGCGATGGCGTCACGGCATCAGCCTTCACCTCCAGCACCCGATGACGTTCCATCTCCTGTGTGCTGAAACTGGCGCTACGCGCTCCGGCAAGCTTGCCTGCCCCAGAAACAAACAGCGATGCCTCGGCGAGCCCATAACATGGATAGAGCGCCTCCTTGCGGAATCCACATGGCGCAAATGCAACGGCGAATCGCTCCATGGTGGCATGCCTCACGGGCTCGGCGCCTGCGAACGCTGTGTCCCAACCACTTAGATCAAGATGGCGGCGCTGCTCCTCCGTGACCTTCTGTATGCACAACTCATACGCGAAGTTCGGCGCGCCGCTGAAGGTAGCCTGATAACGCGAGATTGCCGCCAGCCAGCACACCGGCCTCATGAGGAAGACCTCCGGCGGGATAATCAGGCACTCCGTGCCAAGATACAGCGCCTGCAGCACATTCCCGATCAAACCCATGTCATGGAACAGCGGCAGCCACGTAACGATCCGTGTTGCTTGCGTCTGTCCGAATGCCTCCTGCATCATGCGGTGGTTCTCCAGCAGATTGCGATGACTCAACAT
This sequence comes from Verrucomicrobiota bacterium, assembly GCA_023429545.1. Classification (GTDB taxonomy): domain Bacteria; phylum Verrucomicrobiota; class Verrucomicrobiia; order Verrucomicrobiales; family Verrucomicrobiaceae; genus Roseimicrobium. Next base: position 738 of record JAEYUU010000348.1, on the reverse strand, counting down.
CACACCCTTGGGATGTGACGTGGATCCCGAGGTGTATTGCAGGAACGCGAGCGAATCACCGTCCCCCGCGGGCTCGTGCCAGAGGCTTTCCATATTTGTGGGTCGCGCATCCACTGCTTCGAAACGCAGTGATGCCATCCCAGCCTCTGCGAGCACGGGCCGGATGCGATCCAGCATGCGCCCCGTGGTGAGTGCGAGGGCAGCGCGAGAGTCCTCCACCACGGCACGAAGCCGATGCGCCTTCCGGTTCAGCCGTGGAGGATTGACCGGAACCGCGATCACGCCCGCATAGATGCAGCCGAGAAGCGTGGTCACGAACTCAAGTCCGGAGGGAAAGAGCAGGAGCGCGCGCTGGCCCATCAGCCCTTCCGACTGGAGCCAAGCTGCCACGGCGCGAGCCTCCCGATCCAGCGCCGCATACGTCAGGACGCCACCTTCGTTTACGCCATCTGCCAGAAACGTGAGCGCGTGATCTCCTCCTTGCTTCATCGGGTGGTGCTGCATCAGATCTATTAATGTCTCGATGCCATCCAGAGGATGGACTCCCCTTTCCGCCACGACTGTGGACTCCCGTTTCATGCGGTGTGTGTCCGTCAGCACGCGGGCAGGGTTCTCCTGAACTCCACGGTAGCGGGGAATCCACCTTTCACGCGCAGAGCCATCCCGGGAAGGGGATGAATGGCGGTCCGGGGATTCATGCGAATGTGAACGTGCTTGATGAGCAGTGCCAGGATCAGT
>JAEYUU010000335.1 GCA_023429545.1 Verrucomicrobiota bacterium | reverse complement strand
TCCAAGTTCCGCAAGGACCAGAAGATGGCCAAGGTCACGGTGGACATGAAGCTGCCCATCACCACCAGCAAGGGCGAGGCCACCACGCTGGCCGACCAGCTCGGGCAGAACAAGGCCATCCTCCTGGACTTCTGGGCCACCTGGTGCGGACCGTGCATGAATCTTATGCCGTCCCTGCGCAAGAAAGCCGAGCATCTCCAGAAGCACGGCATCGTGGTGGCGGGGATGAACAACGAGAGCGACGAGGCCAAGGCTGACGAGGTGCGCGCGCAGAAGGATATGAAGATGCCCTGGCTCGTGGAGCCGAAAGGCAGCCCCTTCAGCGAGTTGCTGGGCATCGACAGCATCCCGCGCATGATCCTGCTGGCCCCCGATGGCAAGGTGCTCTTCAACGGTCACCCCGAGGAGCCCGGCCTCTGGGAGGCGCTCAAGAAAATCGACGCCACCATCGCGGCTCCTGCTGCGGAATAGCGCCGGCTAGCGCCCGCCAAAAATAGCGCTGCCCACCCGCACGAGGGTGGCGCCCTCCTCCACGGCGACCCCGTAGTCACCGCTCATGCCCATGCTGAGAACGGGGAATTTCGTGCCCGCGATTTTCTCCAGCCGATCTCGAAATTCGCGAAGCAGCACGAAATGTTTGCGACTGTGCTCCGGTTCTTCACCGACAGGCGGGATGCACATGAGGCCGTGGATCTCAATGCGGTCGCATTGCAACAACTCCTCGATCTGTGACTCCAGCTTGCTCACAGTGAAGCCATGCTTGGTGGTCTCCTCCGCCACATTCACCTCCAGCAGCACCTTGGGGAAAACGCCCAACTCGCCCGCGATGCGGTTGATGTCGTAGGCGAGCTCCAGGCTGTCCACGCTCTGGATCATCTCCACCACGGGCAGCACCTTGCGCACTTTGTTCGACTGCAGATGGCCGATGAGATGCCAGCGAACCTTCGCCGGAAGATCGGGCACCTTGCCCAGCAGTTCCTGCACGCGGTTTTCACCGAAGAGAAGCTGCCCCGCATCCACGGCCTCGCGGATGGTTTCCACAGGGAACGTCTTGCTCACCGCGACAAGTTCCACGTCTTCAGGGCTGCGCCCCGCCTTGGCGGCGGCGGCGGCGATGTTTGACTGCACTTTTTCGAGGTTCTCGCGAATGTCCATGGGTGGTCGGAGCGGCGTGTGGCTGGACCGTATCGCAGGCCATGCATGCGGGGCAAGCAGGATTCGCACTCAGGGGGCGTGCTTTGCGCACAATCCCGTGTTGCGCATGCGATGGGTGAAGCGAAGAAGAGAGATGGAACTACGCATCAGGAGGTTGCATCGCATCGCAGGAATGCTGGGCTGCCTGCTGCTCGCGACCGGCATGCTCCTGCACCTGACCGTTCGGGATGGTTCGAGGCTGACCGGTGCGGTCTTCTATGCCATGCCGCTTCCGCTGATCATGCTGGGATGGCTCATTGCAGCGGCCTGGCATGTGAGACACCGGTTCGTCTTGAGTGCGTGTCTGGCCCTGGCGCTCATCACCGCGTGCTGGTGGCAGGCGGTGTCCTACAAAAGGCAGCCACAGGCCACGGCGCGCCCACCTGCGGGACTGAAAGTGCTGTACTGGAACATGGCCCACCAGCGGTTGCCCAGCGCGGACCTGGCGAAGCTCATCGCCACCCATCAGCCGGACATCTTGGGGCTGGGTGAAGTGGGGCTGCGCTCGGGAGATCCCAATCCCCTGGTGCGGAACCTCCCGCCTGGTTACATCGCCATCCGGCCGGAGCACGGCATGGGATTCATCGTGCGAGGCAGTGCCCTGGTGAAGCATGTGACGAAGCTCAAGGGGAGAAGCAAGTTCGTGGAGCTGGATGTCACCCTGGACGGTCATGTCTGGCACGTTGTCCTGGTGGACGGAGACGCGGATCCCCTGCGCAAACGCGAGGAACTGCTGAAGAAGGTGCTCGCCCTCGTGAGAGACCCGAACACGCTGGTGATGGGCGATTTCAACACACCCATCGAATCGCTATGGTTCGACCCGTGGAGCGATGCCGGGCTGCATCACGCCAGCGAGGGATCACGCGGCGGCTTCCGCGAGACCTGGCCGCGCCCCTGGCCGGTGCTCACCATTGATCACATCTGGTGCACCAAAGACATGATCCCGCAGTCCACGGTGCGCGTGAGCCTTCCCTCTTCCGATCATCTCGCAGTGTTCACCGTGCTGGGCAAAACGGCAAAGTGACAGAGCCTGCCTCTCTCTGGGTTACTTCTTCTCAGCCGCCGCGGGAGGCGCTGCCGCAATCGGCGTGAGCTTCACATTGCGGATGCCCGCCATGGTCGCGTACGTGGTGAACGAGAGCGGCTGGTAATCCTCAATCGGGCCTGCGCGCACTCCGATTCTCTTGCCCTCGATGTCCACGTCGATGATCTTCTCCGAGCCCACCCAGGCAGAGATGTTCGCCGGGGTCACGCGCAGTTTCACAGAGTACCATTTCTTGTCCTCGAATTTCCGGTAGTGGCCCGTGGAGTTCTCTGAGGCGTCCATGCCATCGATGCTGGAAATGCCGGTGACGCTTCCGCCCCAGCCGCCGAGCACCAGGGTGGCGCAGGTCTTGGGGCTGCCCACGGGGAAGGTGAGCCCGCAGAAGAAGTCCACCCCATCCAGCCGCTGGGCCTCCAGGGTGATCTCATAGTTGGTCATCGGAAGGTCCTTGGCCTTTTTGTAGACTACTCCGGTGATGGAGTCACCCGCCCCAATGATCATGTCCTTGTCCTTGATCTCCACGGAGCCACTGCCGCCTGCATCCCGGGCCTCCCAGTCATCAAGGGAGGATCCGTCAAAAAGCACGATGGCCTTTTCAGCAGGGGCCTGGGC
>JAEYUU010000145.1 GCA_023429545.1 Verrucomicrobiota bacterium | reverse complement strand
GTATACACACACTACGGACGGCGCCAACATGCAGAGCCCGTGGAGCGGCTACCCCGGATACACGAGCGTGCAGGTGGAGGACTTCAACAGGGCTGGGGAAGGGGCGATCATGCTCCGCGCAGCCTATGAATTTACCGCCGTGGACGGTCTCAGCGCCTATGCCCTCTGGGTGCATGGAACCGATCCCGATGTGACCGGCCAATATGCCAAGGATGAGTACGACATGAACCTGCAGTGGGCGCCTTCCAAGGGAGTGCTCAAGGGACTGTCCCTCCGCCTGCGGTACGCCATCGTGGAGCAGCGTGGGGGAGACGCGGACACGCTCAATGATATCCGCGTGATTTGTAACTACACCGTCACCTTCTGACGCCTCAGCATGGATTCTCCATCCGAGATATCAGCAGTGTATTCCGCTCTGGTGATTTTCTTCTCCATCGGATTGATATCTTGGATTGGCGGGTTCCTGTTTCGCGGGTTCAACTGGGATTGCATGTCTTTTGTGCGTGCGTTGGGGAGCCCCGTGCTGGTGGCCCTGGCACTGGCGGCGGTGGGCTGCAAACCGTCGCCGGAGCCGACCGAATCAAGTGCTGTGGCTGCGGGCGAATGGCGGGAGTTTGAGGGTTCTTGGAACGGAGCCGGCAGCCGCCGTAGCATTCCCCTCGGTCCGGATCGTCGCGGCTCGATCATCGATTTGAGAGGGTCGATGCTGCTGGCGGGGCCGGCGCGTCCTGGCGTGGGCTTCCACTCGGAGGTCATCGCGCTCGTGGCCCGCGAAACGGGTCTCACGGGCCGAAGCGTCTGGACGGATGAGAAAGGTGAACAGGTGTTCAGCGAATTGAAAGGCGAGGGCACCGCCGACAAGAACCGCATCGTCGGGACCATCCTCGGCGGCACGGGCCGGTATGCCGGTGTCACCGGCACCTACGAGTTCACCTGGCAGTTCGTCATTGAAGCTGAGGACGGCGCCATCCAGGGAAGCGCCGTCGGGCTCAAGGGGCGCTTCCGGGCTGGCCAACCAGGCGAGGGAGGCGCGAAACCATGACCGCCCCCGGTTTGCTTGTAAAGCGCGCGGCGCCCTTCGCGATCGCGATCGGCATCTGGTTTACCCCGATACCAGCCGGTCTTACCGCGCCGGCGTGGCATCTGTTCGCAATCTTCGTCGCCGCCATTGCGTGCGTGCTCATCGGTTCTTTCCCCCTCCTCACGGCATCCATGATCGCCGTCGCGACGGTCGTCCTCACCGGGACGATCACGCCGGTGCAGGCCTTCTCAGGCTTCGCCAATGCCAGCGTCCTGCTGGTGGTGATTGCCTTCATCGTCGCGCAGGCGGTGGTGAAGTCGGGGCTCGGCCGGAGGATCAGCCTCTTGATGGTGAGTCGCTTCGGCGGATCGCCGCTCGGTCTTGCCTACAGCCTCGTGTTCACTGACGCGCTGATCGCGCCGGCGTTTCCCAGCAACACGGCGCGCGGTGGCGTCCTGTTCCCGATCGTGCTGTCCATCGCCAAGGGGACGGGATCTGAGCCCGACAGCCCTGAAGGGCGGCGTCTCGGTGGCTACCTCATGTTCTGCTCGATGGCCGGCCTCGCCGTCTCGTCAGCCCTCTGGTTGACGGCCACCTCCTGCAACCCGATTGGCGTGCAGATCGCGCAGAAAGCCGGGATCGAGATCGGATTCGCATCCTGGCTCCTCGCCTCCTCGGTTCCGACGCTCACCGCGATAGCGATATTGCCACTGCTTGTCGCGAAGTTATTCTCGCCCGGTGTCGGCGCGACGCCCGAAGCCCCCGCTGCGGCTCGGAAGGATCTCGCCGGCATGGGCCCGATGACGCGGGACGAGTGGATCACGCTGGTGACCTTCGTGCTGATGGTTGCCGGCTGGGTATTCGGCACTGCGCTGCATCTCAACGGCACCGCCGTCGCATTCATGGGCTTTGGCGTGCTGCTGGTGGCTGGCGTGCTGACAATCGAAGACATCTCCAAACAGGGCGACACGCTGGTGACCTTCCTCTGGCTCGCAGTCCTGTTCGCCCTGAGTGCGCAATTGAATGAACTCGGCTTCATGGGCTATGTGGGTGAGCGCCTCGCTTCACGCCTCGGCGGCCTGCCATGGCCCGTCCTTTACCTCACCCTGGTCGCCCTCTACGTCGGCCTCCACTACTTTTTCGTGAGCCAGACCTCGCAGATGCTGGCGCTGCTCGCCGTCTTCCTGGATGTCGGCCTCCGCGGCGGGGTGCCGGCTGCGCTGATGGCCCCCGGCCTCCTGTTCGCGAGCAGCTACTTCTCGGTAATCACCCCGCAGGGCGGTAGCCAGAACATCATCTTCGTGGCAAGCGGCTATCTCAAGCAGGGCGAACTCTACAAGCTCGGGCTCCTCACCACCCTCGCGTTCATGGCGGTCTATCTGCTGATCGGCACGCCGTGGCTCCTCTTTGTCACCCGTTGACCTCCAGGAAGTCCGCACAACTTACAACCAAGGGATCAAGTTCTAGTGTCCATATGAGAGATCTCGCTGAATTCTTGACCAAGTATCCAGAACTGGCGGTTTTCCTGTCTCTGGGGATAGGATTTTGGATTGGCAAATTCACTTTCCGCGGCTTCAGCCTGGGTGGGGTGACGGGGGCGCTCGTGGCTGGCATCGGGGGGGGGTACCTATTTCATGTGCCTGTCTCAAGCACTGCCAAGTCCGTGGTCTTCCTGATGTTCCTGTTCGGCATCGGATACTCCGTCGGCCCGAAGTTCTTCAAAGCGATGAAGGGTGATGGCTGGAGATTTGGAGTGCTCGGCGCGTTCGTTCCCATCGTCGGCCTGGTAGTCGCCATCGCCGTGGCAAAGATTCTCCATTTGGATCCAGGGTTCGCGGGCGGGCTTGTTTCCGGCGCGCTCACAGAGTCGCCCGCAATCGGTGCAGCGAGCGAAGCCATCCAATCGCTGGACATATCAGACGAACTCAAACAGAAGTGGATCGGCCATGTGGCCGTGGGGGATGCGCTCTGCTATATCTTTGGCGCCTTCGGTGTGATCTGGATGTGCGGCACCATCGGCCCGCGGCTCCTTGGCATTGATCTCAAGGCCGAGGCCGCGAAGCTGGAGGCCCGGTATGGCATTCAACGCACCAAGTCCGGCGTCAGCTCGGCTTGGCAGCCCTATGAACTGCGGAGCTATCGTGTGGATACCAGCACCCGGGCTGTGGGCAAGAGCATTGCGGAACTGGAGCGCCTGGTTCCTGAAGCGAGGCTTTTTGTGGAACGCATCCGGCGCGGCCCAGAGATCATGGACGCAGCGCCTGACATTGTTCTACAGGATGGTGATGTCATCGCGGTCGGTGGCAGGCGCGAGGTGCTGATGCAGGTGCTCGATCCCAAGGCCGCTGAAGTCGACGACCGGGAACTTACGGACATCGGGATCGCATCGTATGAGGTCTTTGTCACGGGAAAGGACATCGTGGGGCGGACGCTGGAGGAGATCTCCAAAATCGATGCGGTACGCGGAGTCTTCCTGAGACGCATCACCCGCGGTACCCAGGAGATACCCATCGGCACACAGACGGTGCTGGAGCGCGGCGACGTGGTGCATCTGGTGGGGCCCGAGCATGCCATTGAGCGTGCTGCCAGGGTCATTGGTGAAATCATTCTTCCCTCAGACGCGACGGATTTTGTGGCGGTGTGTTTCGCAATCTTCATTGGATCCGTGCTGGGTGCTCTGATCGCTGTTCCGCTCGGGGGGATCCGGATTGCGCTTGGCACCAGCGTGGGCACGCTCCTTGCGGGTGTGTTGACCGGATACATCCGCTCAGTGCGCCCACTGTTTGGCAGGGTGCCGGATGGGGCCGTGGCGTTCATGCAATCCTTTGGTCTGGCAGCATTCGTGAGCATGGTGGGTCTGGCGGCAGGTCCCGAGTTTGTGGTTGCGATCAAGGAGGCGGGCATTGGCCTCCTGTTCGGGGGCATGGTGGTGACTATGGTGCCGCAGTTGGCCGGCCTGTATTTCGGACGCTATGTACTCAAGGTGAATCCCCTGCTGTTGCTTGGCGGCCTCTCGGGCGCGCAGACATTCACCGCAGCCCTGGCTGCGGTGCAGGAAAAATCTGGCAGTCCAATTGCGGTGCTGGGATACTCTGGAGCCGTACCTGTGGCGCATGTCCTGCTGACCACTTGGGGTACGGTGATCGTCCTGATCATGTCCAGACTTTAGTGAATGAGCCACACAACCCCTACGTGCGCATTTCACTCTCCCTCCGGGCATCAGCATGGCGATGACACCTGCCGAACTCTGAAAGGCTTTTCTCATGCTCGATGACCCACAGATCATCCGCACCGTGGCCCTGCCCATTTCCATTGATCTGGCGGCGACCTTTCTTTTCAGCATGACGGGCGCCATTGCAGCCATCCGGCGCCATTATGACCCGGTGGGCCTGTTTGTGCTGGCTCTCGCCTCCGGTTTGGGGGGTGGTCTTTTGCGTGATGGGCTGTTCCTTCAGACCGGGCCACCCGCGGCCATGAGGGAGAGTTCGTACATGTTCGCGGTGCTGGCCGGTTGCGTGGTTGCATGGTTGTTCTTCAAGCACGTGGAGCGCCTGTCGAAGCCGTTCCTCATCTTTGACGCGCTCGGCACCGGCGCGTATGGCGTGGTGGGCGCGAGCAAGGCATTTGAAGTCGGACTCGAGATTCCCGCGTGCATTTTCGTCGGCGTCGTCAATGCAGTCGGAAGCGGATTGATTCGTGATGTGCTGGTGCGTGATGAGCCACTGCTGCTCAAGCCCGGCCAGTTCTATGTGATTGCCTCGCTCCTTGGAGTCACCGGATTCGCAGTTCTGGCGGCATACTTCCGGGTGCCTCTTGTGCCATCCGCGATCTCGGCAATCGTGATCACGTTTGTCCTGCGCATGCTGGCAATCGCATTCGACTGGAGAACAAAGCCCATCCTCAGGGAGCCACCCCGGTAGGACCAAGGTCCCATGGCAGGTGCAAAGGCAGAACGCCATGCTTGGGCGATGCGAATCGCACCACTAGAAAGATCACCAGCCAGCAGGTCACCAAGGGGCTCGGCATTTTTCCGGGCGTCACCGCGACGCCGGCGGGGACCATACAGCTGAAGTGACCGGGAAGCGCCAAAACGGTGAACAGATGTTCTGGAACCTTCGCTACCGAGTAGCCGGAACCCTCAGGTCATCCCTGTGGGTGATTCCTCTGGCCGCTGTCCTGCTTGAGCAGATGGTGGCATGGTTTGTTTTTCGACTCGATGAGAGAAGTAGTTGGGGCGGGCTGGGGCTGGGGCCAGAGGGCGCCAGGGCCATGGCCGGTGCAGTCATCAGCCTCACGCTTTCGTTTCTGGTTTTCACCTTCGGTTCGTTGCTGGTCGCGATTCAGGTGGCGAGCGGTCAGTACACACCGCGCATCATCGCAACCACGCTGCTGCGGGACAATGTGATCCGCTACACGGTGGGGCTTCAGGTTTTCACGCTCTTGTTTGCCGTGAAGGCCCTCGACCACACGGAGGATTCCGTGCCGCAGTTGGTGACGTTCACCACGGCAATCCTTGGTCTCATCTGCATCGCCTCATTCCTCTATCTGATCGACCATGCGGCGCGACTGCTCCGGCCAGTGAGCCTGGTGCGAAATGTCGGGGAAAGTGGTCTCACGGTGATGCGCAGTGTGTATCCGGAGCAGGCGGGTCATTTCGCTCCTCCGCCGGACAGCGCCAGCTTTGGGAAGACTGGCATGAAGCCTGTCTTTCATGACCACACTTCTTCCATGGTGCTTGCGGTAGATGTCAGCCGCCTCATCGCTGAGGCGGAGCGCGCTGGAGGCATCATCGAGATAGCCCCCCAGGTGGGTGATTTGGTGGGCAGTGGCGAACCCCTTTTCTACCTGCACAGTGGAGCGGTTTCGATTGATGACAAGACGCTCCGCGCTGCCATCGCCTTCGGTACCGAACGCACGATGGAGCAGGACCCTCTCTTCGCCCTCCGCATCCTCGTGGATATCGCCATCAAGGCGCTGTCCAAAGCCATCAACGACCCGACCACAGCGGTGCTGGCGATCGACCAGATCCAGCGACTGCTGAAAAGCGCGGGCCGCCGCAATCTCCGGACCGATTTCCTTGCAGGACCCCAAGGACATCTCCGTGTGATCCTCAGGACGCCGGACTGGGAGGACTTTGTCCATCTGGCCCTCAGCGAAATCCGGTACTACGGAGCTGAGAACATCCAGGTCGCCCGGCGATTGCGTGCCATGCTGATGAATCTGGTGGATACGCTCCCCGGAGACCGCCACCCAGCACTGCAAACGGAGCTCAAGCTGCTCGATCACACGATCGAAAAGCTCTACACGATGCCGGAGGATCTTGCGCTCGCACGAATGCCAGACCCGCAGGGGCTTGGCGGCTCGACTGGCAGGAGGGCGCCGCCCTGGCGCCAGTCCCTCGGGACGAACACACACACGCCTCCCTGAGGCCAGGAATTCTGACCAGCCAGAGCCATGCCATCAGGAATTGATGACCATAACAACCTCTCCGAGGACAGTCACGGGGCGATAGCCAGAGTGATACGGCCAGCCACCAGGCAGGAGCTCCTGGCCCTGGGCGAGCAGATGTTCCCATTCGTTGCTCATCCCTGGCGCCAGCAGTACGTCCAGTTCCTTGAGGAAAACCAGGAGACACTGTATCTCCGGATGCCGACGGACAACGGAATCGGAATCCTCTACTGTCTTGAGAACCATTGCGGGCTTTGGTTCCAGCCTGGTTGCGGTGTCGGGATCCTCCATGAGGTCGCACTCCGGACGGTCCGGAACATTGTGGGGCAGATGTAGACCATCCGGCTGGCCTTCGACTCATGAATTCCGTTCTGCAGAACATCCAGCAGGCCGCCCTGATCGTGTTTCTCCTGGCCAGCATGCTCGCCCTGGGCGCAAGCATCGGGATACGCGAGGTGATCGCTCCGCTGCGTGACAAGCGGCTGGTGGCATTGGCATTGCTGTTGAACTTCGTGCTGTCTCCGGGGTTTGCCTGGATGATCACGGCCATCCTTCCATTGGAATCCGGCCACGCGGCGGGCCTTCTGCTCCTGGGAGGCGCGGCGGGCGCACCCTTCCTGCCAAAGCTTGCAGAAATCTCCCGCGCTACACCGGCCGCCGCCGCCGCGCTCATGATCCTCCTGACCGCGGGCACCCTGCTCTTCCTGCCATTCGTGATGCCATGGCTCATCCCGGGCCTGTCTGCGCATCCATGGGCGATTGCGCGTCCCCTGGTGCTCATGATTCTGTCCCCC
>JAEYUU010000297.1 GCA_023429545.1 Verrucomicrobiota bacterium | reverse complement strand
CGCAAGACAGTGCTGGTGGAGCACGGCTTCCGCCTGCCCAGCGCGCTGGACAACCGCCCTCTGAAGTTTAATGAATTCATGGCCAAAATAAAACAGGCCGTGTACGTCAGCGCCACCCCGGCGCAGTTCGAGGTGGACAACAGCGTGGTAGGCAACAAGGGCTACATTCCGCACAAGCGCGAGCGCATCGGTGATGCTGAGTCCGTGCCCGCGCTGCTGCCTGGCGGCATCAATGGCAGCGGCAAGTCCAACCTGCAGTCGCAACTCACGAACCCACGCTCCATCGTCCGCATTTCCGGCAGTGCGGAGCCGGTGGAGAAGTTCGATGTCACCACCAAGGGCAGGCACCTCATCGTGGAGCAAATCATCCGGCCCACTGGACTGCTGGATCCCATCGTCACACTCAAGCCGCTCAAGGGACAGATCGATGAGACCATGGAACTCTGCCGGCAGCGCATCGAGCGCGGCGAGCGCGTGCTGGTGACCACCCTCACCAAGCGCACGGCGGAGGATCTCACCGACTACCTGCGCAATCTCAACTTCAAGGTGCGCTACCTGCACAGTGACATTGATGCCATCGAGCGCGTGGAGATCCTGCGCTCCCTGCGTGCCGCGGAGTTCGACATCCTCGTGGGCATCAATCTCCTCCGTGAAGGTCTCGACCTTCCCGAGGTGAGCCTCGTGTGCATCCTGGATGCGGACAAGGAAGGCTTCCTCCGCAGCGAAACCTCGCTCTTGCAGACTGCCGGACGTGCCGCGCGTCACGTAAATGGAGAGGTGGTCCTCTTCGCGGACCAGATCACGGGCAGCATCCAGGCGCTGCTGAACATCAGTGCGTATCGCCGCGAGCGGCAGACCGACCACAACGAACTGCACGGCATCACCCCGCAGACCGTGAAGCGCGCCGTGCAGGAGAGCCTGCATGGCTGGCAGGCCGCGAAGCAGCTGGAAGAAAACGTGGTGAAGGACGAGGCCGGCGGCTACGCCGTCACCGAAGTCCTGCGCGAACTCGAAGCCGAGATGGCCGAAGCTGCCAGCAAGCTCGAATACGAAAAGGCCGCCCTGCTGCGCGATCAGATCCGCGAGTTGAAAAAGCAGGCTGGTATCAGTGACTCGATGACGCAGCTTCCCCAGCGGAAGGTGAAGTACGGCGGCAAGAAGCGGGCGAAGAAGGGGTGATACCGTTCTCCCCGCCTCACCGCATTCCCTCTCAAAGACAAGATCAGCGCACATCAGCGCAAGCGACGCCCTGAAACATGGACTCGGGATACGCATTTATGAATGCCGCTCCATCTGGGGGTGGCTCTCATCCATCACCCGTATCCACCATCGAATCCCATGCACCTTCCATCTCTCCTCACTTCCGCTCTCGCGGTCTTCCTTCTCGCCAGCAGTGCCACAGCCGCTGACCCCGCCAGCATTCCCACTGAAACCCAGGTGAACACTGTCTGCCCGATCAGTGGCAAGCCGGCGAATCCGGCAATCACGGTGGTGTACGAAGGTCGCACCTTTGCCTTCCACGAGGAGGCCTGCCGCGCCAAGTTCAATGAAGCGCGCGCGAAGAGCCTCTATCAACGGCTCGGGGGCCAGGCAGCCATCGACGCCGCTGTGGAGGCATTCTACGTCAAGGTCCTAGCCGACAAGCGCGTGAATCACTACTTCGAGGACATCAACATGAACAAGCAGAAGCAGAAGCAGAAGGAATTCCTCTCCGCCGCGCTGGGAGGTCCCATTCCCTGGACGGGCAAGGACATGCGCAAGGCACACGCGGACCTGCCCGGCCTCACTGACGTGCACTTCAATGCCATTGCCGAAAACCTGAAATCCACGCTGGAGGATCTCAAGGTGGACAAGGCCCTCATCGATGAAGTCATTGCGCTGGTGGGCACGCTTCGGGGCGAGGTGCTGAATCGGCCCGCCAGTCCCGCCGCCACCCTGTGATGACCGCTGCCGGTTGCCCTGCTCACGGCGTCATGCCGTGAGCATTCCAGCCGAACAGGCGCGATCTTATTCCTCCTCTTCCTCATCATCCCCCGTGCGCGTCTGCTGCGCACAGGTCCAGCCTTCTTCCTTCCACTCGGCGACCAGGCGCTTCAGCCTGCGCATGGCGCCCAGCTTGGAGGCGGCGGAAAGACGGTCCGTGAAGAGGATGCCGTTCAGGTGATCGATCTCATGCTGGAAGGCGCGGCCGAGCAGGCCATCGGCCTCCATGGTCACGGTCTCACCGTCGAGCGTCTGGTAGGTGACTTTCACCACACCGGAGCGGCGCACGTCATAACGCAGATCCGGAATGCTCAGGCAGCCCTCCTCCCCCATCACCTTGCCGCCGTCCAGCACGAGCTTGGGATTGAGAAAGATGACCGGCATGGCCTCCGCGAGCGTCTTGTCCTTGCCATTCACGCGCAGCACCGTCACGGACGGGTCTGTCGGCGGCACTTCGATGATGGCCATCTGGATGGGCACCGCCACCTGGGGAGCCGCGAGACCCACACCGCGCGCATCATGCATCGTCTCGATCATGTCGGCGGCAAGCTTGCGGATCTCATCCGTCACCTGCGTGACGGGCTGGCATTTCGCGCGTAGAACAGGATTTCCGTAGAGGACGATTGGCAGGATCATTTGTCAGTTGGAATGGATACGAACGGGAGGGAAAATACGCCGCGACGGACGCCTACTTCGCATTCGCGCCTTCCACGGCGCGTTGCAAGAGCGAGGTGGTGTCTGACGCCAGTCCGGCCGCCACCAGGGCGTCCAGCGCCGCCACCCACATGCCGTGGGGCGCCTCTCCATCCGGCACCACCTCCAACTTCACGGCGGGATTGGTCATCTTCAATTCCTTGAGCGCGGTCACCAGATCGCCCTGGGCAATCTCCACGCCGTCAAGGTAGAATTTTTTTTCCTTGGTGATGGTAAGCGACCTGCGCGCATCCTGCGCCGGGGCGGACTTTCCGAGATTCTTTGCAGTGGGCAGCTTCACATCCATCTGCGTCTTCTTGCTGCGGAAGGTCGTGGTGGCCACGATGAAGAGCAGCACGATCACAAGAATGTCCACCATCGCCACGATGGGAATCACGGGCGAAGGACGGCGGCGGCGGCGGAGGTTCACGGAGGGTGTTTCGG
>JAEYUU010000254.1 GCA_023429545.1 Verrucomicrobiota bacterium | reverse complement strand
CCACTACCCTTGGCCCTGTGAGCCTCTCCTTCCCTGTCACGGTCTCGTTTGATACGGACGGCTTCCACGCAGGTGGCGAAGGCTTCGCCTACGTCTCCGCTGGTGTCGGCGCCTCCATCCCGATCCACAAGCAGATCTCGCTCAGCCTTGGTGCTACCTACTACCACACCCAGGATGCCGTGATCCCCAACGCCGACGAAGACTTCGTCGTGGGTTCGGCCGGTATCGTCTTCACGTTCTAATTCGTGCCTGGTTAGCCATTCAAGTGCACGCGCGCCGCGCCACAAACGGGGCGCGCGCTTTTTTTAGTTCCATCGACAAATCAGTCAGACATTCACATTCAACCATTCATCATGAAACGCCGGTTCTTTAATTCGATGATGGCCGCAGCCCTCGTGGGCTCCGCGGCACTCCCTGCGCAAGCTGCTGACACCGTCAAGGTGGGCGTGCTGCACTCCCTGAGCGGCACCATGGCCATCAGTGAGACGTCCCTCCGTGACGTGCTTCTCTATACCTTCGATGAAATCAACGCCGCTGGCGGTGTGATGGGCAAGAAGATAGAGCCTGTGGTGGTGGATGGGGCCTCCAACTGGCCGCTCTTTGCTGAAAAGGCCAAGCAGCTCCTCGAACAGGACAAGTGCGCGGTTGTCTTCGGCTGCTGGACTTCCGTGAGCCGCAAGTCGGTGCTCCCCGTGTTCGAAAAGAACAACGGCCTCCTCTTCTATCCCGTGCAGTACGACGGTGAAGAAGAAAGCCAGAACGTCTGCTACACTGCTGAAGCGGTGAACCAGCAGGCCACCCCCGCCGTGGATTACCTCTTGGAGCAGGGCATCAAGAAATTCTACCTCCTGGGTTCCGACTACGTCTATCCCCAGACCACGAACCTCGTGCTTCTGGAGTACCTCCTGAGCAAGGGCGTGCCGCTTGAAAACATCGGCGGTGGTTATCGCAAGGATGACTCCGGCAAGATCATTTCCGCTGGCAAGTACACCCCCTTCGGTCACACTGATTACCAGCAGATTGTTGCTGAAATCAAGCAGTTCTCCGCCGGTGGCAACGCCGCAGTGGTCAGCACCCTGAATGGAGACACCAACGTGCCCTTCTTCAAGGAATACGCCGCAGCCGGCCTCACCGCAGAAACCTGCCCAGTCGTCTCCTTCTCCATCTCGGAAGATGAGTTCCGCGGCCTCCCGGCTGACAAGCTCGTGGGTCAGTTCGGCTGCTGGAGCTACTTCCAGTCCATCGACAGTCCTGCGAACAAGACCTTTGTCGACAGCTTCCAGGCGTGGCTGAAGAAGTCCGATGTCACTGGCATCGTGAAAGAAGGTCGCGTGACATGCTCCCCGATGGTGCTGTCCTATGATGGTGTGTATCTCTGGAAGGCCTGCGTGGAAAAGGCAGGCAGCTTCGACGTGGACAAGGTGCGTGAAGCTTGGAAAAGCGGCCTGAGTTTCGAAGGCCCCAACGGCAAGGTCACTTCCCAGAAGAACATGCACATGACGAAGAACGTGTACATCGGCGAAACCAAGGCTGATGGCCAGTTCAAGATCCTCAAGGAGTTCAAGGAAGTCTACGGCGAGCCCTGGCTGAAGGGCAAGTTCAAATGATTTGAGGCTGCTTCGCCCCGCGAAGTGTGAACTGGCCGGCGTGCCAGTTCCAAGTGGGGGCGGGTTCAGGAATGAGCCCGCCCCTTCAACCCCTTCAGACGTTATCGCTGACTTTTTCATCCATCTTATCTCCCGCACGTGAAAGCTCTCTCCCGCCTGCTCTCACTCACCCTCATCTCGGGGCTCCTGTGTTCGGCCTCGCTGTTTGCGGACTCTCCGCGAGAGACGATTGCAAAAGCCGCGCTTACCGAGGATTCCGCCAAGAAGCGGGAGTTCATCGCCACCTTGGTTGGACAAGGGGATGAGGTAATCAAGACCCTGTTGGAAGACTGGAAGGCGGATAAACTTTTTATTCACACCACGGCCACCGGTGAGAAGATTGCGGTGCGTCTCCAGGATGACAAGGATGGCGCCGGGACGCAGAGTGCCGTGCGCGTCGATGATGGTACGCCGCTCAAGAATGCGGCAGGAAGCCCGCTCAGACTGGTGGCGAAGGAGCAGAAGATCGTGGAGCACGACCGTGGTCTGCGCAATGCGATTAAAGGCGTGCTCGATCTGCTGGATCTCTCCTCACCCGATGTGAAGAAGCGCATCCAGGCGGTGCAGACTCTCGGATTCGCCCAGAACGCTGAGAAGGTGCCCGCCTTGGAAGCCCGCATGAAGGTGGAGCAGGATCCCGAGGTGTTGCGCGCCTTGAAAGAAGCCATGGCGCTCATCAAGCTCAAGGACCCTTCGGATGATGTGAAGGTGGCCGCGCTCAAGGAACTGAAGGAGCTGCACACCTTCTCGAGCTACGACTCCATCAAGGCCACGCTGAGAGAAGCGGAAGCCGCCTCCAAGATTCCGGTGGTGACTGCGGCCAAGGATGCCATGGCCGCCATTGATGGTCATCGGAGCTTTGTTGATTTCTTTGGCACCATCTTCCGTGGCATGAGTGCCGGGAGCATTCTCCTCATTGCCGCACTCGGCCTGGCGATCACCTTTGGTCTCATGGGCGTGATCAACATGGCGCATGGCGAGATGATCGCTGTGGGCGCCTACACCACCTACCTCGTGCAAAACATCTTCGGTGCGGGCGTGACCATTCCGCTCTTTGGCCTTTCACTGGCGATTCCGGGCATGAATGCCACAGGCGCCTGGTACGACAGCTATTTCATCTTTGCCATTCCCGCGAGCTTCTGTACCGCTGCGCTGGTGGGCATCGCCCTGGAGCGGGGCATCATCCAGTTTCTCTACCGCCGTCCGCTGGAGAGTCTTCTGGCTACGTGGGGCGTATCCCTGTTGCTCCAGCAGATGTTCCGCCTCGCTTTTGGCGCCAACAACGTGCAGGTGGGCAGCCCGACGTGGCTGAGCGGCAACTGGACGGTGAGTGACATCATCTTCAACTGGAACCGTGTTTTCGTGATTGGTTTTGCGATCCTGATCGTCTTCGGGACCTATCTCGTGCTCACCAAAACTTCGCTGGGGCTGCTCATGCGCGCGGTGATGCAGAACCGCAACATGGCGGCGTGCATGGGCATCCGCACCAGCAGGGTGAATATGATGACCTTCGGCTTTGGCAGCGGCCTTGCCGGATTGGCGGGAGCTTTCCTCAGCCAGATAACGAACACAGGTCCGTCGCTTGGGCAGAGCTACATCGTGGAGTGCTTCATGACCGTGGTGGTCGGCGGAGTGGGGAACATCGCCGGCACGGTCGCCAGTGCGGTTGGCATCGGCATGGCGGACCAGTCCATCCAGCAGGTCCTGCTGAATCCCGTGATGGGCAAGATCCTGGTGCTCGTGGGCATCATCCTTTTCCTGCAGTGGAGGCCTGCCGGCATCTTCGTGACTCGCAGCCGCTCGTTGGACTAGGCAGGTCTGCACACCTGGTGGCACCCCTCCTGCAATACTCCGCTCCCCCAGAAACTCGCAACGTACACCGAACTGACCCCGTCGCATGACCCTGTCTCTTGTAGGTAATAACTTCTGGAACACTCGTCGCACTGTCGAGATC
>JAEYUU010000206.1 GCA_023429545.1 Verrucomicrobiota bacterium | reverse complement strand
GTGCGCAACACCCAGTTCACGCTTGTGAGCGAGGCGGCAAGGGGACCACGGGCCCCAGCCTCGGAAGCGAAGTGGCAGCTCTTTGATGTCATCGCGGATCCCGCGCAAAGCAAAGACATCGCGGCTGCCAATCCGGATGTGGTGAAAAAACTCTCCGCCGCCTATGACAACTGGTGGACCTCGCTCAAGGGGCAGTATGACATCAACGAAAACGCTCTGGGCCCCAAACTGAATCCCTTCGCCGAATTGTATTGGAAGCAGTTTGGCGGTGGCCCCACGCCAGAGGACTACGAGCGGATGGATCCGGAAAAGGCGAAGACATTCGAGGCGGCGCGCCAGCGCCAGCCTGCGGGGAAGAGGGCGGCGAAATAGGACACGTGGCTGTTCGCAGCAGTGGCTGGACGAGAAGGGCTTGCCAGACGAGCCTTGTTTTCGCAACGACTTACTCCAATTCAGAATGCGCGGATCAACACCCCTCCGAGCTTTCCCGGAGGGTGGCCGAAAGCCAGGAGACCATCCGTCTGTCTCAAAGATGAAGGCAGCCAGGCGTATCTGCAACACTCTCAGAGCGATAGGCCGAGGGTGTCCCAATTGGCAAGATGCCTGTTATTTGACGCTTGCTAACGGCATTTTGCCCAATCGCGATCCCTGACTCATGGGGTGCTGGATCTCAGCCGTTGGGAGCGTTAATCTGCCAGATAATTGTCACTTCCAGATGCGTCCTCGTCACTTCTTGCTCACAGTCCTCGTCGGCATGGCTGCGGCGGGCGCGGTTGCCCATGCCGCCTCCACTCCGCCTGCCATTCAGTTCAATCGGGATATCCGTCCCATTCTGGCGGAGGCATGTTTCCAGTGCCATGGCCCAGACCCAGGCACCCGGAAGGCTTCTCTTCGTCTGGACACGGAAGCTGGATTCTTCGCCGCGCGCGACAGTGGAGATTCTACGGTTGTGAAGGGGCAACCGGGGAAGAGTTCCCTTTACCAGCGCATCGTCACGGAAGATATCGATGACGTGATGCCTCCGCCCGAGTCGCACAAGGACCTGAAGCCGGAGCAAAAGGAACTCATCAAGCGCTGGATCGAGCAGGGAGCTGCCTGGCAGCCGCACTGGGCATTGGTGAAGCCTGAGCGTCCCACATTGCCGCCTGCACCGGATGCAAAGACGGAGGCAGAGAATCCCATCGATCGTTTCATTCTGGCCAGGCTCGCCAGTGCGGGACTTGCGCCTGCTCCTGAAGCGGACAAGTACACGCTCGTTCGCCGCCTTTCACTCGACCTCACCGGCCTGCCTCCTTCGCCTGGGGAGGTCGAGGCATTTGTGAACGACCAGCGCCCCGATGCTTACGAAAAGCTCGTGGATCGCCTGCTCGACTCCAAGCGCTACGGCGAGCACCGCGCGCGCTACTGGCTGGATGCCGCACGTTATGCCGACACGCATGGCCTGCACTTCGACAACTATCGCGAGATGTGGCTCTACCGCGACTGGGTGGTGAATGCCTTCAACCGGAACCAGCCTTTCGATGCATTCACGGTCGAGCAGATCGCGGGCGATTTGCTGCCCAATCACACGGATGAGCAGTTGATTGCCACCGGCTTTCAGCGCTGCAACATCACCACCAACGAAGGCGGCACAATTGATGAGGAGAACCTGGCCCTCTACGCCGCGGATCGCGTGCAGACACTGGGCTGGGTGTACATGGGCTTCACGGTGAATTGCGCCCAGTGCCACGATCACAAATTTGATCCCATCACCGCGAAGGACTATTACGCACTCGCCGCCTATTTCAGAAACACCACGCAAGGCGCGAAGGATGGCAATGTGAAGGACAGCGGCCCGATTCTTGTCGTGCCCTCCGATCAGGACAATGTGCGAGGGACCGCACTGCCGAAGGAATTTGATGAGGCCACGGGGGTTCGCGCTGAGCGGAAGAAAGCCGCGCGCCCCGAGTTCGAGCAATGGCTCGCCTCCGCAAAGCCCGACACGCTGGACAAGGATGTGCCGTCCGATGGGCTCGTGGCGCATGTGCCATTGAACGAGGGCTCAGGGAATGAAGTGCAGGCCATCTGCGGTCCGCCTCGTATCATCAAGGCTACGGGCGAAATATCATGGTCCCCCGATGGGAAGCTGGGTCCGGCGCCCATCCTCAAGTCCGGCAGTACCTTTGTTCTGGGTGAAGAAGGTGACTTCACCCAGAAGCAGGCGTTCAGCTACGGCGCATGGATCAAGGCGGGAAGAAATGGCGTGTTCGGCGGCATCATCGCCCGCATGGATGAGAAGGGGCAGTACCGGGGCTGGGATCTCTTCCAGGCGGATCGCGGCCTCGCGGTGCATATCGTGAGCGAGTGGCCCAAGGACGCATTGAAGGTGAGCACCCGCAACGCGGTGCTGAAGCCCGGAGTCTGGCAGCATGTCTTTGTCACCTACAATGGCTCGGGCAAGGCCGCAGGGATCAAGATCTATGTGGACGGTGTCGATCAGAAGCTGAATACGGACAATGCGACCCTCAAGCCTGGCAGCGACATCCGCACGAAGACGCCGCTCCGCATCGGCCAGCGCAGTGATGTGCAGACATTTGAAGGTGGCTCCGTGCAGGACGCGCGCGTCTATGCGCGGATGCTCAAGCCCGCCGAGGTGAAGCGCATTTCCGAGATGGGTCCGCTGCGCGCCATCCTCGCCGCGGCCTCGGACAAGCGCACGCCGCAGCAGCGCAATGCGCTCTACGAGCACTACCTCGTCACTCGGGATGAGCGCTTCCGCAAGCTCGACAAGGCCCTGGCCGATCTAGAGAAGGAGAAGACGGACATCAAGGCCCGCAGCCCCATCACCCATGTGCAGGAGGAGGTGATGAATGTGAAGCCCATGACGAACATCCTCATGCGTGGCGAATATGACAAGAAGGGCGAGGCAGTCGCGGCTGCACCACCCGCGGCCTTGGGCCCTGCGATGTCCGCAGATGCACCACAGAACCGCCTTGGTCTCGCACAGTGGCTGGTGCATCCCGAGCATCCGCTAACGGCGCGCGTGACGATGAATCGCTTCTGGCAGGAGATCTTTGGGCAGGGGATCGTGAAGACCAGTGAGGACTTCGGCATCATGGGTACTGCTCCGAGCCATCCCGAATTGCTGGACTGGCTCGCCGTCGAGTTCCGCGAGAGCGGGTGGGATGTGAAGCACATGTTCAAGCTCATGGTCACCTCCGCGACGTACAAGCAGGCAGCCCTCTCCACGCCGGAGAAGATTGAGAAAGATCGCGACAACGCCCTGCTCAGTCGCGGCCCACGCTTTCGCATGGATGCGGAGATGGTGCGTGACTAC
The DNA here is from genome assembly GCA_023429545.1 of Verrucomicrobiota bacterium. Taxonomy (GTDB): domain Bacteria; phylum Verrucomicrobiota; class Verrucomicrobiia; order Verrucomicrobiales; family Verrucomicrobiaceae; genus Roseimicrobium. The sequence continues at coordinate 1,649 of JAEYUU010000206.1, read as the reverse complement.
GCCCTTGCGGCGAGCGGTACGCTCTCTCCAAAAATGGGAGGCCCTGGCACGCGCCCCTATCAACCGGAGAATATCTGGGAGATTGTTGGCCTTGGGGGCGGAAACACGCGCAACTACGTGCAGGATACCGGCGAATCGCTCTACCGCCGCACGTTGTACAACTTCTGGAAACGCATGGCTCCCTCGCCCAACATGGAGGCCTTCAATGCACCCAGTCGCGAGACGAGCTGTGTGCGGCGTGAGCGCACCAATACGCCGTTGCAGGCACTGGTCACCATGAATGATCCGCAGTTCGTGGAGGCTGCCAGAAACCTTGCCCAGCATGCCCTGCAGGTGGCGAAGGGCGATGAGTCAAAAGCCACCAGCTACATCGCGAGCCGCGTGCTTTGCCGGCCCATGAAGCCCGAGGAGACCAGTATCGTGCAGGCCAGCCTCAAGGATCTGCAGGAGTATTATCAATCGAGGCCTGAAGATGCTGCCGCGCTGATCACGGTTGGTGCCACCAAGGCTGATGCCTCATTGAACGCCGCGCAGCTCGCCGCATGGACCATGGTCTGCAACCAGATCATGAACCTCGATGAAGTGCTGAACAAGTAGCCCCGACAGTCGATTTTCCTCATGAAAGCTCCGTTTATGTTCAACCCATTGGAAACTCGCCGCGGCTTCTTCACTCGCGGCTCGCATCTGCTCGGCTCCGCGGCTCTGACCTCGCTGCTGGGTGAGGCCTTCATGCACCAGGCCTCTGCTTCCGCCTCTGGCGGAAAGGTCACCGTCCCGTATGGGCCGCATTTCGCCCCCAAGGCAAAGCGCGTGATCTATCTCCACATGGTAGGCGGTCCTTCACAGATGGACCTCTTTGACTACAAGCCGGAGATGCAGAGGTGGTATGACAAGGATCTGCCGGATTCGGTGCGCAAGGGCCAGCGTCTCACCACGATGACCAGCGGGCAGGCGCGCTTTCCCATTGCGCCTTCGAAGTTCCGCTTCGAGCAGGCAGGCCAGTGCGGCATGTGGATGAATGCCGACCTGCTGCCCAACCTGAGCAAGAGCGCGGATGACATCTGCTTCATCCGTTCCATGCACACGGAGGCGATCAATCATGAGCCTGCCATCACCGCCATGCAGACAGGCAATCAGGTCACGGGCCGTCCGTGCCTGGGATCGTGGGCCTCCTATGGCCTCGGCTCCATGAATTCCAATCTGCCGACCTTCGTGGTGCTGGTGGCTACGCCCACCAATCGTGAGCAGGAGCAGGCCATTTCGTCGCGTCTATGGTCCAGCGGATTTCTTCCTGGTGAGCACGCGGGTGTGTCTTTCCGCAGCAAGGGCGATCCCATTCTCTTCATCAATAATCCCCCGGGTGTGCCGGATAGCGTCCGTCGTCGGACCATTGATGGTCTCAACGCGCTGAACTCGCTGAACTATCAGCAGCTCGGCGATCCAGAGACGCAGACACGCATCCAGCAGTATGAGATGGCCTTCCGCATGCAGGCCAGCGTTCCGGAACTCACGGATTTTGCCAGCGAGTCTGAGAGTACTTTCAAGATGTACGGCGACGCCGCGAAGACGCCGGGATCATTTGCCAATTCCGTGCTCATGGCGCGACGGTTGGTGGAGCGTGGCGTCCGGTTTGTGCAGGTGTATCACAA